>JANYAD010000038.1 GCA_025355165.1 Gammaproteobacteria bacterium
TCATCCAGCAGCTTGTGACCGGTACGCTCCGTGAGCGCGGGGTCATCGCCCACCAGATACAGCGTGAGATCCCGACCGCCGCCAAAACCAAAATTTTGGAAGTTGATGTGTCCGTCGGGCACTTGATTGAGCAGCGGCATGAGACGTTGCTCAAATTCCTTGGCACTGGCCGTGCGTTGACTGCGCGGCACCATGCTGATGAACAATGACGCGTTGCGCACTTCGGCAGAATCGGAACCGATGAATTCCACCACGTCGGTCACTTCCGGCTGCTTGCGCAAAATGGCGGTGGCGGCAGCGGACAAGCGCGCGGTATCTTCCAGCTTGCCACCGGGCGGCAATTCGATGTTCAAGATCGAAGTGGAAAAATCCTCGGGCGGCGCGAAAGTCTTCGGCAGCAGCATCCCACCGGCGATCGATAGTGCGAAAAACAAGGTGCCGAAAGCAACGGTTTTCCACCGATTGGCGACGCACCACGTCAGCGTCCTGATGTAAGTAGACATGATCGGGCCGTCGTCCCGATGCAAAATGGCGTCACTGTTCAGCGCATAGGCCGCGAGCACCGGGGTGATCATGCGGGCAACCAGTAACGAGATGAACACGGCCGCGGCAACCGTGAGGCCGAACTGCCTGAAGAACTGGCCGCTGATGCCGCCCATGAAACTTACCGGCAGAAATACCGCGATGATGGTGAATGAGGTGGCCACTACCGCCAGTCCGATCTCATCCGCCGCCTCCATGGCTGCGCGAAAACCGCTCTTGCCCATGCGCATGTGGCGCACGATGTTCTCGATCTCGACAATGGCATCGTCCACCAACACGCCAGCCACCAGCGACAGGGACAGCAGCGTGATCTCGTTGAGCGTAAAGCCCATCCATTGCATGAAAGCGAAAGTGGGTATCGCCGACAAGGGGATGGCCAGCGCCGAGATCAACGTAGCCCGCCAATTTCGCAGAAACAGCCAGACCACGCCGACCGCCAGGATCGAGCCCTCGATCAGCGCTTCCAGGGCCGAATGGTAAGTCTTGATAGTGTGATTGACCGTGGTGAATATCTGCTGGATATGCAGTGACGGATTGTCTTTTTGGATCTTGACCAATTCCTTGGCGACGCCCTCGGCGGTGCTAACATCCGAGACGCCCTTGGACTTGTAGAGCTGGAATGCCGTTGCCGGTCGGCCATTGTGCCTCGCCAGGCTGCGCGTTTCGGCGACGCCGTCATGCACGTCCGCAATCTCCCGCAGCCGCACCGACTTGCCTCCCGGCACGATCACCAGCGTGTCGCCGAGCGCCTCGGCGGATTTGGCGCCGCCGAGCACTCGAATGGCTTGCTCGCCACCGCCCACCTGCGCGCGTCCGCCGGTCGCGTCCAAATTCAGTTGCCGCAATTGCGCATTGACCTCCATCGCCGTCAAGCCCAACGCTTGCATGCGGGACGGATCCAATTCGACCCGAATTTCCCGGTCAGCGCCGCCGATGCGCTGCACCTGAGCAATCCCGCGCACCGCCAAGAGCCGTTTCGCGATGGTGTTGTCAATCGACCAGCTTAACTGCTCGGGGGTCATGTCGGTGGTCGTGACCGCGTAGATGGCAAATGATCCGCCGTCCGAATCCTCGCGCTGTACTTGCGGCTCTAAGATACCTTGCGGCAAGTCGGCGCGTACCCTGGCGATGGCATCACGCACGTCGATGACCGCGCGGTCGATCGGCGTTCCGATGTTGAACTCGATGTTAATGAAGACATCGCCTTCATTGATGCGGGTTTGCTGATGATGAATGTTGCCGATGCTGGCAATCGCTCCCTCCACTTTCTGCGCGATCTGCGTCTCCATTTCAGTGGGCGCGGCGCCGGGCTGGTAGATGTTGACGTTGACTGCGGGGAAGGCGACATCCGGATTCAAGTTAATGGGCAACCGAATGAATGCGACGGTGCCCAAGAAAAAAAGCACCACGAACAGGACGATGGGGGTGACCGGATGGCGAATCGCCCAGGCAGAGATGTTTCTCACGTCCTGCCCGCAGTGACCAGGACTGGTTTCACCGTCTCTCCCTCCTGCAGGAAGGCGCCGGCGGTGGTGACGATTTGGTCCTTAGGCTTCAGGCCTTCCGCGATGGTCACGCCGGTTGGGACCATGCCCGACACGCGCACCGCGCGCCGCTCGACCTTGCCTTGAGCATCGACGATGAGCACGTAACTGCCCTTATCGTCGGTGAGCACCGCGGTTTGCGGCACCACCGCGCGCTCGGCGTTGCTTACCGTCACTTCCGCGCGCGCGAAAGCGCCCGGGCGCAGGTTCGGGTCCGGCACGAGGGATACCTTGGCGGTCCCGAGGCGCGTGGCGGGATCGATGACGGCACCGAGAAGCCGTATCCGGCCTTGATATGTCTTAGCGGTGCCCGTGAGTTTCACGTCCACGAGCTGACCCACTTTGAGCAGCGGCAGATCCTGCTCGGCCACCTGGCCGCGCAGCTCGGTCTCACCGTCCTTGGACAGGCGAAACAACGCTTCACCGCCCGGCACAGCGGTCTGACCTACCTCGACACTGCGGGTCAGAATAATGCCCTCGTCCGGCGCGCGAACATCGGCCCTTGCCAGGCGCGCCTTGGCCTCTGCCAGCTGCGCCGCGGCCACTTTGACATGCGCCCCCGCGGTCACGGCGCTCGACTTGCGGCGTTGCGTCTCTTCGGCCGATAGCGCTCCGGAAGCCCCCACAGCGGAGGCGCGTTGATATTCGGCCTGAGCCAATTCGGCTTCGGCGCCTGCTTGATCGAGCGCTGCTTCCAAATTCGTGACCTGCGGCTCGAGCACCGAATTGTTGAGGTGCGCCAGCACCTGGCCCTTCTTCACATGATCGCCGGCTTCGACGTAAACCGCAGTCACTCTTCCGCCCTCGCCTTCGACACCGATGGGCATGTCATAGCGCGCCGCGATGGTGCCGATGATGCTCACGGTGGCCGGCACGGCGCTCACGCTTACCTCTGCGACAGAAACCGTGGGTAAGGCCGCTACGGCAACCGCAGACCTTGCGGTCAATGCATGCGTGACGCGCCACGCTACCAGCGATATCACCGCCACGATTAACAGGCCACCGACAGACCAGGCGATCAGTCGCTTGCTCAGCCTCTTCTGCCGAACCGTCGTTTCAGGTTGTTGATCAAACAAGATAGTACTCATGACACCACATCCCAGGGATAACTTCCTTTGTCCAGGATGAATCCCGCCAGTTGATTCATCGCTTCGTCCTCATTGCGTTCAGCACGCCTAATGTTATTCGCCATGCGCCGTTTTGCCTGTTGTGCAAACACACGTGCCATCGCTACCGCTTGTTTACCGCTCTCGCCAGGCGTAGCGGCGAGCGTCGCGGCACGCGATAACACACAGAGTCCTACAAAAAGATCAATGGCAATGTCGGCGACGCGCTTCAACGCCTGTTGCCGCTCTGCAATCGATTTTCCGTACTTGCGCAGCAAAAAATCGCACGCCTTGGCCAGTTCCACCGTATACCTTTCGTAAATACCCGCGGGCTCACGTAAAAGTTGCGGCAAATGGAACAAAATTTTGTCCCGCCCCACCCCGGTGGCCTGCGTCAAGCGCCTTTCGGCATAGTCGGTCAGCACCCCAAAGCCCTTTATCGGGTTATTGAAAATATCGTCGACCGCCGCTTTCATGTCGCCGAAGGACTTACCCAGCTCCTTGAGGCCCGACAAAGCTATATACAGCCGCAGTACCTCATTGGTTCCTTCGAAGATGGTGAGGATGCGGCAATCCCGCGTGATTTGTTCGTAAGGATAGTCGCGCATGAAGCCGCTGCCGGCCGCGATCTGCAAGGCCTCGTACGCACCGCGCTGCAGTGCCTCGCTGGCAAATACTTTACTGATGGCCGCTTCAACCGAGTAGTCCTCCACTCCCGCATCGATGTAGTGGGCCACCATCCAGACGACGCTTTCCGCAGCAAAACAGTCGACCGTCATTTGCGAGATTTTCTCACGGATCAGGCCGAACTCGGCAATCGGCCGATTGAACTGCATGCGCGTCTGCGCCTGATGCGTCGCTAACGCGAGCAGCGCCTTCATCCCGCCGACCGCGCCGCCGCCCAAGCCGGTGCGGCCGTTGTTCAAAATGGCCATGGCAACCTTAAATCCCATGCCCTCCACATCGAGCATGTTCTCGGCCGGCACGCGCACGTCCGCAAAGCTCACCGTGGTGGTCGAAGAGGCGCGAATTCCCATTTTGTCTTCATGTTGCCCGTGACTCACGCCAGGCCAAGCCGCTTCCACCACGAAGGCCGTGATCTTGCCCGCAGCAGATGAGGTACGGGCGAACACCGTGTAAAGGTCGGCAATGCCGCCGTTGGTTATCCAGATTTTCTCGCCATTGAGTAGCCAGGAGCCGTCCGGCTGTTTCACCGCTCGCGTGCGAATCGATGCGGCATCCGAACCGGCACCCGACTCGGTCAGACAGAAGGCGGCAATCATTTCGCCACTGGCCAATTTGGGTAGGTAACGCTCGCGCTGCGCTGCGGTGCCGAACAGCAAAATGCCCTTCATGCCGATGGAGCTGTGCGCACCGATGGTGAGAGACACCGAACTGTCATGCGAGCTGCTCTGGCTCAAGACTCGTGCATAGCCTGCGTTGGAAAGCCCGAGACCGCCGTGCTCCTCGGGAATGATCAGTCCGAATAGCCCCAAATCCCGCAGCCCCTGGATAAACTCCGCCGGTTGCGCAGCCTCGCGGTCCCATCGCTTGAAGTCCTCGTGCTTGGGAGCCAAAAATTGATCGATGGCATCGACCATCATGCGCAGGACTTCTTGATCCTTGTCCCGCAATTGCGGATAGGGAAACAGCTGATCCTCCACAATTCGCCCGGCGAGTAGGTTCTTGACGACACTCATGGGCTAGTCAGCGATGCGATCGATCACGAGATCAAGGGCGGTGTCGTGGCCAACCTCACACGCCACTTCGCCATACAGATCACCCGCAGCCGGCGTGGGCCCTCCTCTGAACGAGACGCGAGCCGTGATAGTGACCCGCTGGCCGTTGACCAATGCCCGTCCGGGCATCATCGAGTCTGCCGCCGACAAGTGCACCTGCGTGCCGATGTCGGCAGCCGTGAGGCGCTTAGCGGCCAGAGGCGGACCTTCTCTGCCAGGTTCACGAGCAAATACAAACAAGGGTGCCTCCGATTTTAAGCGCGACTGCAAAGCAGCCGCGATACGTATAGTGACAGTCACTTGCGCGGGTGCCGACCCCTGCGTGCTCGCACTCGTCCCTGTGGGCGACGCGTCCGTCCCAGAGGGCGAGGTTGGCCCCAGTTCGGCAATACGCGCATCCAGCATTTGTTCGATTTGCGGCGGCGGATGCAAGTCCTTCAGGGCCTGCCAGCGGCTGCGGGCCAAAGCCCGATCGCCGCGGCTTGCCGCGGCAAATCCGCCGTACAGCAGCGCTTTTCCATTGCTCGGCCCCAATTTAAGGGCTTCCTCGAACAGATCCGAGGCCCCCGCCGTCACCTCCCCGCCCGCACGTACGCTTAAAGCCTCGCCCAATCCCAAGGATGCCTCCATGTTACTGCCCAGCTTGTGGGCGTGATCATACGCATCAACCGCATCGTCGGGCCGTTGCAGCGCCAGATATGAGCGCCCGAGCATCAGCCAGCCGGCCAAATCGTTGGCGTCCTCCTCGCGCAGGTGCTTCTCAAGCTTGCCCACCATCGCCGCAACTTCCGGAGCCGCAGCCGGAGCCGATTGCGGCTGCAGCGCTGCTTGCCAGTCCCAATTCGACCACAGGGGGTAGAGGGCTGCAGCGCTGCCGGCCACGAGCAGCGCGGAGAAAGCACCGATGAGGCGGCTCTTTTTGTCGCGCATCAGTGGTACGGCAATCACGGAAGCGGCAATCGCGGCCATAACAACCGCGATCCATAGAAAGCTCTTCATTCGTCCAGTGGCATCCGCGATCGTTGCCGGGCGACGCGGTAAACGATGGCGCCGCCGAGAAGCAGCATGAAGAACGGCGCACCCCAAATCAGGGCGGTCTTTGCCGTGAGCGGCGGCGCAAAGCGCACGAACTCCCCGTAGCGGTCGGTCATGAAGCTGAAAATGACCTTATCGCTCTTGCCGGCAATGAGCATTTCTCGAACCTGCCGGCGCAGGTCCGCGGCCAACTCAACATTCGAATCGGCGATCGACTCGTTTTGACACACGAGGCAGCGTAGTTCCTTGATGATGCTCTCGTAACGTAACTGCAATGCAGGATTGGTCAATTGACCTTGCGAGTCGATTGGCGCGGCCTCGACGGCATAGGCACTCTGTGCGTACGGACTTACAGCAGCAAGTGCAACGGCCCACGCCAGCACCACGCCTCCACGGGGAGCGTTCACGCCCCGCTCCGCGCGGCGTTGATGCGCGGCATAAATTCTTTGTCCCACACTTCCTGCGTAATCGGCGAGATGAACTTGAAAATCACCCGCCCTTTCGCGTCCACCAAATAAGTTTCCGGTGCGCCGTACACCCCCCAATCGATCGCGGTGCGGCCATCCGTGTCATAGGCAACGGCAGAATAGGGATTGCCGAGCTGTTCCAGCCACTGCTTGGCTTTCTCGCGTTCGTCCATGTAATCAAGGCCGATGATGGGTACGACGTGCTGCTGCGAGATCGCCAACAGCGCCTGGTGCTCCTGGCGGCAGGGTAAGCACCACGAGGCCCACACATTCAAAACATAGACTTGGCCCTGCAAGGCTGCGTTGCTGACGCCGCGCGAGGCGTCGAGCACATCGGTCAGTGCAAATTGGGGCGCCGGCTTGCCGATCAACGGCGAGGGCAGAGCTCGGATGTCGCGCTTAGGATCAAGCCCAAATGCAAACAAAACAACGATCGCGACGAACGCCGCAACGGGCAGCAGGAACTTCCACATCAGGCTGAGCCTAGTTCTGCCCGCGGATCAGGCGGGGAAGCCATCCCGGGCGTCGCGGCGACCGCCACTTTGACGCGATAGCGCCTATCGGTTGCCGCGATCAATCCGCCCAACGCCATCACGATGGCGCCAAGCCATATATAGCGCACCAGCGGTTTGTATTGGACCCGCATGCTCCAGGCACCCTCGCCCAACGGATCACCCATGGCGACGAACAGATCGCGGGCCCAGTTCACGGAAATAGCGGCCTTGCTGTTATTGGTTTGCTGCACCCAGAAATGTCGCTTTTGCGGCAACAGCACAGTCACCGGCTTGCCGTCGCGAGTCACTTCGATTCGCCCTTGGACGGCATCGTAGTTGGGCCCGCGCACATCGGTGGCGTTGACGAACTTGAAATTGTAGCCGGCGATCGCGAAGCTGCCGCCGGGCTTCATGGCCACGTCCTTCTCGATCTTATAGCTTTCCACGCCGCTGGCGCCGATGGCGAACACGCCGACGCCAAAATGCGCGATAGACATGCCGAGCAGTGCCGCGGTCAGCGTCTGTTTCTGGCGCAAGCGGCGCCAGGGCTCGAGCAGGCTTGAGAAAATGATCCAAAAGCCGAAGCTGAAGCCGATTAAGCCGACCGGGTGGAACTCCCTGAACACCAATCCCTGAATGGCCACGGCGAGGAGCACGGAGATACCCGCCAACCACCACAGCGGTTTGGCAGCCGCGGTCAGCTTGCCTCGGCGCCACGCTGAGTGCATGCCAATTGCCAGGAATATCATCAGCGGGAAAACCGGCACCAAGAACATCAGCGCGAACACCGGCGGACCCACCGAAATCTTGCCTATTCCCAATACCTCATACAGCAGCGGCGACAACGTACCCCACAACACCAGCGCTGCGACGCTCACCAGAATCACATTGTTCACCAATAAAAAGAACTCGCGCGAAAACAGCTCGAAGCCGCCCGGGGCGTAGAGCTTCGGCGCGCGCCACGCGTACAGGGTCAGGGATCCGCCGATGGTCAATACAAGAAAGGCCAAAATATAAAGGCCGCGCGTCGGGTCTGTCGCGAAGGAATGCACCGAGACCAGCACCCCGGAGCGCACCAAGAAGGTGCCGACCAGACTGAGCGAAAAAGCGAATATGGCGAGCAACAGCGTCCAGCTTTTGAAGATGCCGCGCTTCTCCGTGACGCTCAACGAATGAATCAAGGCCGTACCTACCAGCCAAGGCATGAAAGAAGCGTTCTCGACCGGATCCCAGAACCACCAGCCGCCCCAGCCTAATTCGTAGTACGCCCACCAGCTTCCCAAGGCGATACCGATGGTTTGGAACAACCACGCGAAGATGGTCCAAGGCCGTGTCCATTTGGCCCAAGTTTGATCCAGTTTTCCCTCGAGCATCGCAGCGCACGCAAAAGCAAACGCCACCGAAAAGCCGACGTACCCGGTGTACAACATGGGAGGGTGGATCGCGAGCGCAAAGTCCTGCAGCACGGGATTTAAATCCGCACCATCCTGAGCGGACGGCAGCAGGCGCAGGAACGGACTCGAGGTCCACAACGTAAAGAGCATGAAACCTGAACTGATGAGCCCCATGACGCCGAGCACGCGGCTGGAAAAGCTCAACGGCAACGCGCGGCTGAAGGCAGCCACGGCGACGCTCCAAATCGAGAGAATCAAAATCCACAGCAGCAGCGAGCCTTCATGTGCGCCCCACAGCGCCGCGACCTTGTAGAACAGCGGTAACTGCGAATTCGAGTTGCGTGCCACGTACAACACCGAAAAATCGTTGTTCACAAAGCAATACAGCAGGCAGGCAAATGCCGCGACTACGAAGACGAATTGGCCGGTGACCG
>JANYAD010000048.1 GCA_025355165.1 Gammaproteobacteria bacterium
ATCACCGACGAGACAGACCTCCAAAAAGGTCCGAAATCGCCTCTCAACTCGTCAATTCAGCCCCAAAAGGCCACAAAATCGACTAATCAAAAACTTGTCATCCTGATTGTCGCGCGTTGTCACCCTGATTGACGCGCGACACCGAGCCATTCGTCTGCGATCCCCACCCCTCCTGTGAAGCCTAGCGTGCCATCGATAACAAGCACTTTGCGATGCGTGCGGTTATTCAGTTTGCCTAAGTTGTACCATCGAATCGCGTGATATCGCACCACTTCGATGCCTGCGTGCTTCATCCTGGCAACCAATTCGGCGGGCATTTTCGAAGTGCCGACCCAATCGAGCATTACGTGCACGCGGATTCCGCTCTGCGCCCGCTCGATTAGAGCTACCGCGAATTCCTCACCCACGCTACCCGACCAGTAGACAAAAGTTTCGAACGTTATCGTGCATTGGGCGCTGCGAATTGCGGCGAGCATGGCTGGAAAAATTTCATCGCCGTTCTGCAAAGCCACAATCTGGTTGCCGGGCAGAATGGCCGGGCCCAGGAGGATGCCCATCTCACGCCTGAGCTGCGGATCCTGCACGCCGAAGAGGTGTTCGACCTTATGGTGTGGCTCCTTTTCCGGTGTCTTGAAATTCGCAACGATGAAGACGGCTACCAGGGTTGCGAATATAGTCAATGCGATAGTGAGCAAAGTTTCCCCATCAGGTTGCATCTTTATTCTGAAAGGCCGGCTCGCAAAGTCAGCTAAGCAACTCGATTGTATGCTGAGACAAGAGCTGATCGCCATGAGACAGGACGCCGTCGGAGCATTATTGCCTGAAAGTATCTGGAGCTTCGGCGCTGCAGGAGGGCAACTGACTCGAGCCACGGGATCGGGCGATCTGGGCCACGGCGGTTCAGCGGTGCGGTGCCATCTCCAATGCGCGACGAGGTTTTGGCGACCCTGCCATTGTCGGCGATTCTTCGTAGCGTGCTGATTCCCCTCAAAGCCGTTGCACTGAAATCCAGTCGGTGACCGTTTCCTTCGGCGCGGCGTTCTAGTGCTCCAATATGGGCATGCCTCGCAGAGTGTTGGTCTTGCTCATCTGCTTAACGACCGCTTTGCGATCGTACCTGTCCTGGTGTTCTGTGCGGTGTCGGTGCTAAGTATGGACGATGAGGTCATTCCGTTCCCCGCCTCGCCGAGGGACCGCAAGTGACTGGCTTTCTCGCCGACTTCTGCAGCTATTTGCCATAGATAAGGCCAATCTCATGAGGGGCCATCGTGATCTTTGAGTATTAACGCACAGATGTTATGTCCACAACCCAGTATGGTTTGCGAATTGAGGCGAGGGCGTCAGCGGACAAGCACGCCGCGAGGCATCAAGCTCTCGGGTGGCAGCGGCTATGAAAATTGCCTCGATGATAATATTACTTGCGGTGGCCGGTACCTCAGTTGCAGAGCCGCTGAGTGAGCCGATCAAACCTATTCCCCTGAACACGAATCAGGATCCCGCGCGAGCGGCTATCGGTCGGCAGCTATTTAACGATGTCCGCTTGTCTGCGAACAGTCGCGTGTCCTGCTCGAGCTGCCACGATATCGCCAAAGGCGGGGTCGACGGCAAAGTCCATTCGATCGGCTTCAACGGGCAATTGACCGCGGTTAACGCGCCGACCGTGCTTAACGCAGCCCTCAATTTTAAACAGTTCTGGAATGGGCGGGCGGATTCACTAAAAGCGCAAGTGGATGAGGTGATCCAGAATCCAGTGGAAATGGGGTCCCACTGGGTCGATGTCGTCGAAAAAGTGTCGCACGATGCCGGTTATAAAAAATCATTTGGCGATGCATACAAGGACGGGGTCACTAAGGCCAAGATTTAAAATGCGCTAGCCACTTACGAGCGCACGCTCACCACTCCGAATTCGCGCTTTGACCAGTATTTGCGAGGCGACCCAACGCGATCTCAAGTCAGTCAGTCCCTGATGCTCGGCAGCGGTACTCGTGATACTCAAGAAGGCCAAAAAGACGCGTCCCTACGCGCTTCCTTAGCCGCTGCCACGCGGTTTATAAGAGAACTTCTGTCCCGCGATGGTGGCTGCGTACATCAAACCGCCTTTCGCCAGGGTGAACACCGCCATACCCTTAACGTACCCCACATCAGCCGTGGTGGCGTGGTCGATCGTTCCGCTTGCGCTTGCCGAGGCCCCCGTCGTGCCGGCTGTGCCACCAGCGGATGCCGTAATGGCGGTCACGCTCGCGCCGGCGGCAAATTCAAATGTGCCGCTTTCAAATTCGGACAGGGCACGTTTATTTTCGAAGAAGATGATCTGACTGTAGGCCTTGCCTCCCGCCTGAAACCCAACACTGCCCTGCGTCATGGTTGTGTCACCGATTAGCCTCCCATGTGCGTAGACTCGACCCTTACCGAGCGCCACGCCGACGATGAAACCGCCTTCACCTACCGTGGGAAATACCGCGTAGGCGTAACTCTTATTAAAATAAGCCGCGCTGGCGCCCGCCTTCTTGAATACTGCGATCGCGTCGGAATAATTATCCGCAGCCGCAACGCCACCCGCGAACAGAAAGCCAAGCATTAGGATGTTAATCATCTTGTTCATTTGTTCTTATTCCCTATCTTCGGATATGCAGAAGTTTGTGCAGAGTGCGGATGGCGCGAAGCATACTGCCGCAATAGAGTCTTACGTGTAGGACCCGGTCAGAACTTGATGTGAGATTTGATCAATCAACGCGGTCGTACCTCATAGTTCGAGCAAAGGATTTGCCGCCGGTAAGTACGTAGCCTGGTCTACCTCGTTGCGTCAAAGAGAAATTCGCAGCGAAGTCGGGTCATTGCGTGAACGTCCTGGTTATCATCCTCATGACTCCGTACTTGAACTCCCTCAACCCGTGGGTGTGGAAATGAGCAGCGTGCGATACACCCCGGGCGTAAACGTGCAGGATCAAACTCGTTGGGCTTTAACCGGCTCGGATCCCCGGTCTGCGCCAGCAATTCTGGTGGTATTGGCGAATTGCCGCCGCAGGAGTAACTTGAGACAATTGTGAGACAATTGGTATTCAGGATCACATTGAGAGCTGCAAAATGATCCAGTACACTAAATTCTGGATACTGAAGCAGGATTGACTCATTTATACCGAGGCAACCGTTGCGCAGCCGATAGGTGGCAGCAGCGCTACTTGCGAGGTGCTTGCCCGCTGCAGCGCTGCGGCGCGCCGAGCTGATCTGCCGCCGGCTACGTTACGCATGTGGGAGCGTCGTTATGGGGTGATCGGTCCTCTAAGATCGCCCGCGGGCCAACGACTCTATTCAGAAGAAAATGTGCAGCGCTTGAAAGTGTTAAAGCGCGTCGTTGATCGGGGCTATGCGATCGGCACCGTGGCTCGGCTCTCGACTGAGCAGCTCGAACGGCTGGCGATGGCGACCGATTCGGTGCCTACCGAGGAGGCTCTTCCGTTGATAAAGTGGGCGATCGTCGGTCAGGCGTTGAAGGAAAGGCTCGCTCCGGTGGCCTTCGTGATGAGAAACCACCGGGCTTATGAAGATCTTGCGGCTGCGGTATCTGCGCTCGAGCCCGGCTCGGCGGACATCATCATTCTGCAGACGCCCTCGCTGCGTCATGAAACCTCGCGCCTGATCCTTGAATTGGCTGCGCGGCATCCATTAAGTTGTGTGGCGGTGGTGTATTCGTTTGGCGTGGCGATGGCCGTTGCGCAACTGCGCGATGCGGGAATTCGATTGCTTCGCGACCCACTTAACCGTGTACAGCTTCTGCAGGCGCTCGATGAGCTTGCCCGTTCGACTCCGCGACCTCCTCGCCGCGCGGCATCGGCGAAGTTTGAACGCATACCGCGTCTTTTCGACGATCGAGCACTGTCCCTCATCGAGCGGCGCGCCACCGCTATTGAGTGCGAGTGCCCGACACATCTCACTGCGCTCATCAATCAGCTGATTGCGTTTGAGACGTACAGCGACGAATGCGTTGCCCCCGATGCTCGCGCCAGTGCGCTTCACCGGCACATTGGCGATGTCACCAGCCACGCCCGGTCACTGTTGGAGGGCCTACTACAGACTGTGGCCACCTACGAAGGTCTGCCTTTTTGATTTAGTCACGATGGATGCCGATCTCGTGGCTTATCAAAATTCTATTTTTTGTCCACGGTGATCGAGGAATTGACCGGTCTGTTGCGGCGTCAATGCGTCGATGACCGCAACCAGATTCTCGGCCGCTTGCAAAGGGGTTTGTACTTCGAGCCCCGCTTTGGAAAACGGATTAGACAATCCGGTTTGGACCGTACCCGGATGTAGCGCGACGCAGATCGCCCGTTTTCGGGTTCGCGCCAGCTCAATGGCAGCAGTCCGGACGAGTTGGTTGAGCGCTGCCTTTGACGCGCGGTAGCTGTACCAACCGCCCAGATGATTATCAGTGATGCTGCCGACGCGAGCCGACAACGTGGCAAAAACGGCGCGCCGATTCTGCGCCAACAACGGCGAAAAGTGCTTCAACAGAAGCGCGGGACCTATGGCATTGACGGCAAACGAGTACGCAAGATGCGCGGGATTGATTTCTCCAAGTCGCTTTTCGGGCACGTAACGGGCATCGTGAAGAAACCCGGTGGCATCCACCACCAAGTCCAAGCCTGATCCAATGGCGGCCGCGCTCGCCGCGACGCTGTCTTCGTCCAAGAGATCCAAGGCCAGCGAAGTTCCGCGAGCCACGCGAATCACAGGGCCTGCTCTGCGCTCGAGCGCCTCCGCCAACGCTGCACCAATGCCGCCGTTCGATCCGATCACCACGCATTTCATATCGAGGCTCGCGAGGTTCTTGAGACACGCCGTCGCGTTCTTGACTCAGCATTGACCGAGAAAGATTTCATTGCTCATCAGGGTAACGGAGCTGGAACCAAAAAAACCTGTTTTCTTTGAATCCGCGATTCTCGTGTCTGCGAAACACTCCTCAGCTGCGGCATTCTTCGCGGTATCAAAATGGTAGGAGAAAATATGATGCGTCTATCTCGCTTGATGAGTAGTGTGATTCTTGCAATTTCAGCTGGTTCCTTTGTTTCGATGGCAGTCGCTGCCGATGGCGCGAAACAAGATATTGTCGCGACAGCGCAATCGGCAGGGCAGTTTAAGACTCTCGTTGCGGCGCTTGGCGCAGCGGGGCTCGTTGAAACGCTAAAAGGCGCCGGACCTTTCACCGTCTTTGCTCCGACCGACGCGGCCTTCGAGAAGCTGCCGGCCGGTACATTGGAATCCCTATTGAAGCCGGAAAATAAGAAGAAGTTGACTGACATTCTCACCTATCACGTCGTCGCGGGCAATGTGAAGGCCGCGGAAGTGGTCAAGATGACGAATGCGAAGACCTTGAACGGCGCAAACCTCAAGATCACCGTCAATGGCTCGAAGGTGATGGTTGATTCTGCCTCGGTCGTCAAGACTGACATTGCCGCCACCAATGGCACGATTCATGTGATCGATTCGGTACTGATGCCCAAGTAGAGCGATGGCTGGCGACGGCGTGATGCCGTCGCCAATTTCCTGCGCCGAATTGCGTCGCAATTAAGGATTGCAATGATTTTGGCAAAGTGGCGATTCACGAGACTGTGTGACAAGGTTTATAGCCTGGTGCGGCTCGATTTTCTGCGCATCTCGATTCTGACCGGCAATACCGCTGCAGTCTGGACGCACGATGAATTTGTTTTAGGGTTTCTATGTACGCGAATCGGCGCGGTGCTAGAGCACAGCGCCACCCCGGTAAAGATCAGCGAACGGGGCGAAGTTCTGCGATCTGTGTTGGCGAGATTGTTCGGGTGTTCGCATTCGCTATCCATGCCCTGCGCAGCGAATCCATCTGGCTTCGTTCACCGGCTGCGATTTCAAGACGGCGTCGAATTTGCCCGCCGACTCGATACGGTGAGGCCATCGAATCGATAACACGGCTTTTAATAGCGACACGCTGTCCCCAAATTGCATAGAGCGTGCTTTTCAAGACTGAACCCTAAGAGATCAGAAGAAGCTCTTCAGGATTTTGATGCGGTGCGAACGATTACCCACACTCTCCTTCAAACTTTGGCTGAAGCTAGAACCGGCATGCTCTGATCGAAGGTTGCAGCGAAGCGACACTACCCTGGGAGGTGGACTTGCGTTCAGCGCCGAGCCGTGCCGTTTTTACCCCAGCTCCTATTCAGATCGCTTATCTTGGCCTTCGATATAACAATATCGGCGTGTACAGCGATACTCGTGCCGTAAGTCTATGAAATGCGGTGTGGTGCTGAGTTTTCCCGCTCAAGCAACGCGAGGCGGAGCCGATACAGACGCTATCAAAAGATTGCTAGCGGATTTGGCATTATGCGAGGAGCTCCGAACCCAAAACGAATAGGCTGCCGCGGGTGCATGGAGGGAGCGCCGGCGCCTGAGTTCACGATGGCCTTTCAACCGATCGTGGACCTCGTAACGGGCGAAACTTATGCATTCGAGGCGTTGGTTCGCCCCCTTGATGGTGGCGGCGCGATCGACGTACTCAATAAGGTGAACGACGACAATCGGTATACCTTCGTCCAGGCGTGCCGCGTCAAAGCCATCAATCTCGCTTCGCAGCTTGGGATGCAATCCTTGCTCAGCATCAACTTTTTGCCAAACGCGGTGTACCAGCCGGCTGCCTGTATCCAATTGACTCTGGAGTCTGCGGCCCACGCCGAATTCCCGCTGCATCATATTATTTTTGAAGTTACCGAAGCGGAGCCGACTCGAGATCCCGATCACCTCACCGCCATCTTCGCTGAGTATAAGCGCCATGGAATGCTCACGGCCATTGATGACTTTGGTGCGGGACACTCAGGATTGAACTTACTCGCTCAGTTCCAACCGGATATCGTCAAAATCGACATGGCGTTGACGCGCAACATACACACGGACCGCGTGAAGCGGGTCATCACGCGCTCCATCGTGACGATGTGCGGGGATTTAGGCATATCGGTGATTGCGGAAGGAATCGAGTGCCTTGAGGAAGCGATTGCGCTGCGCGAACTCGGTGTTCGGTTGTTTCAGGGCTATTTGTTTGCACGTCCTGCGGCCGAGCAATTGCCTGAGGTATCCAGGGAACTGATCGCCACGCTCGACCGACAGCTCGAGACATCGCTGCTACTGAAATCCGGCACTTAAAATAGGGCAATCGTCGGCCAGAAAAAAAATAGTGCGTTTGCGCCGCAAGCGGGTTGCCATTCTGGCACCCCAGTCGGTGTGCTCCTCGGCATGTTCACGGCACGCATCGGACCGCGCAGTTGGTGCTGATGCCGTTTTTGCAAGTCCTCCTGAAGCGCTACATCGCTTGCGACGTAGCGCATCTGCGCGTTCGGATTCCGGCGTCATTGATTTCTTCTATCGACGCGATCGAAATGATTGATGGCAAAATTTGTGCAAATGTCTATATTAGCTTCAACGTTCAATTTGGAGTAGAGGTATGCGTAACGCGACTGAATCAAAGTGTCCCTTCAATGCCACTTTCGGGCGCGGCACGTCCAACAAGGACTGGTGGCCGGCGCGTCTGCCGCTCGATCTGCTGCATCAGCATTCGTTGAAGTCCGACCCGTTGGGCGCAGATTTTAAGTATGCCGAGGAATTCAAGAGCCTAGACTTGGCTGCGGTGAAGAGAGATCTTGCGGCGGTAATGACCGACTCGCAAGACTGGTGGCCGGCGGACTTTGGGCATTACGGGGGCTTGTTCGTCCGCATGGCATGGCACAGCGCCGGCACCTACCGCATTGGTGATGGGCGAGGCGGAGCGGGCCGCGGCCAGCAGCGCTTCGCGCCGCTTAACAGCTGGCCCGATAATGTCAGCCTCGATAAGGCGCGTCGGCTAATTTGGCCGGTCAAGAGGAAGTACGGTAGCAAAATTTCCTGGGCCGACTTGATTGTTCTGACCGGCAACGTCGCACTCGAATCGATGGGGTTCAAAACCTTTGGCTTCGGAGGCGGCCGCAAGGACACATGGGAGCCGGACCAGGATGTCTACTGGGGCCGTGAAACCAAGTGGCTGGGCGGCAATATCCGCTACTCGCAAGGATCGCCCGGAGTCGAGGAAGACAGGGGTGTACTCGTCAAGGACGACGACAGCGAAGTTCAGCACACGCGAGACCTAGAAAATCCACTGGCCGCCGTACAGATGGGCCTGATCTACGTCAATCCGGAAGGTCCGGACGGCAAACCAGATCCTGTGGCGGCAGCCCGGGATATCCGCGACACGTTCGCTCGAATGGCAATGAACGACGAAGAGACGGTCGCACTGATCGCGGGTGGCCACACCTTCGGCAAGACGCACGGTGCTGCCTCCGCGGATAACGTCGGTGCCGAACCCGAAGCTGCCGATATGGATTTGCAGGGCTTCGGCTGGCACAACGAATTCGGCTCCGGAAAGGGTGCGGACGCAATTACAAGCGGCCTGGAGGTTACCTGGACCAAGACCCCTGCGAAGTGGAGCAACGATTACTTTCAGCATCTGTTCGGCTTCGAGTGGGAGCTGACCAAGAGTCCTGCCGGTGCCCAACAATGGGTAGCGAAAGGGGCCGAGGCCAGCATTCCCCATGCCTTCGACTCGACGAAGAAGCTCGTCCCGACAATGCTGACCACGGATCTGTCGCTTCGCTTCGACCCGGCCTACGAGAAGATCTCCCGCCGCTTCCTCGCGCATCCGGACCAGTTTGCAGATGCCTTCGCGCGCGCCTGGTTTAAGCTGACGCACCGCGATATGGGGCCAAAATCCCGTTACCTCGGACCGGACGTGCCTGCCGAAGAGCTGATCTGGCAGGATCCGATTCCGAAGCTCGATCACCAACTGGTCACCGCTCAGCATATCGCCTCACTCAAGAGCAAGATCCTGACGTCGGGAATGACGGTGTCCCAACTTGTCTCGACCGCTTGGGCATCGGCATCGACCTATCGCGGCTCTGACATGCGCGGTGGCGCTAACGGCGCGCGCCTGCGTTTGGCACCGCAAAAGGATTGGCCTGTCAACCAGCCTGGGCAGCTAAGCAAGGTCCTTGAGGCACTCAAAGGCATTCAGTCGGAATTCAACGCCTCGGAATCCAGTGCACAGGTTTCGCTCGCTGACCTCATCGTACTGGCTGGATGCGCGGCCATCGAACACGCGGCCCAGTCCGCCGGCCATGCCGTGACCGTCCCTTACACGCCGGGCCGTATGGATGCCTCTCAGGATCAGACCGATGTGGAGTCGTTCGCCGCACTGGAGCCAGTCGCAGACGGTTTTCGCAATTATCAGAAGGCGCGCTTTGTCGTGCCGACCGAGAGCTTGCTGCTTGACCGGGCGCAATTGCTCACACTCACCGCACCCGAGATGACGGTGCTAATAGGCGGCTTGCGTGTGCTGGGTGCTAATGCAGGTCAGTCCGAGCTGGGTGTATTTACCGATCGGCCTGAAACGCTGAGCAACGACTTCTTCGTCAACCTGCTCGACATGAATACAGAATGGAAGGCAACGTCAGACACTCATGACACCTTCGAAGGCCGCGACCGCAAAACCGGCGCCCTCAAGTGGACGGGTTCGCGCGTCGACCTGCTCTTCGGCTCAAACGCGCAACTGCGCGCCCTTGCTGAGGTTTACGCGAGCTCCGACGGGCAGAAGAAGTTAGTCGACCATTTCGTCCAGGCTTGGGCCAAAGTGATGAGCCTGGATCGATTTGATATGAAGGAGTAAGGCCGCTGAGTTCTTAAATTTACAGGGGGCTGCAAGCCGTAAAAGGCTCGGGGGCAAGTGTATCGTTCACTGAACGGGTTCAATTAGTCCGGCATCGTCCAATTCGGTGGAGTTGACCCGCGGGCTGACGGCATGCGCCCGCATCCACTCGGAATTGTAGGGCTGGAGTGTCGCCTTAGCTTGGACCGGCGTTCCCCTCAACCAGGTGTCGTAGTCTCGCCGGCGCAAGATAGCGGGCATGAGTGCATCCGAGTTCGCAACGTCCGCCACCAGATCGTTCGCGGGCACACGAATCACCGAGCAACTCTCAATCACATCGTCATCCTCGCCCACGGAGCGATCCCACACCGCAGCCAACCCGAAGACCATCCGATTGATCAGACGTACGAAGTAAGGTTGCCGATAATTTGCCCCGGTCAGCTTCCATGAATAGAACCCAGACGCCGGCAGGATGCAACGCTGCCCGCTGAGCCATGGCATCCGATAGATAGGGGAGCGTTCAAGAAGATCAACAGCCACGCATGCAGTGGCATCTGTCGTAGGCTGACCTTCGGCCCACGACGGAATCAAGCCCCAACGCATCATCATCCCTTCCGTCTGTCGGTCGTGCACCCGGACCGCCGGCACGTACTGCTGCGCTGCGACGTTGAATTTCGCGGTAAATTTCCACCACACCTGGGCCGGCAAAAACTCGCGCTCCGCGACCAATTGGTCCGGAAGGACATAACGGTCACACATGATTGGGGAGAATACGGCGATCCGTCGACCGAAGCTGTGACGGACTTTTAGTCTTGCGAAATTTGCCCGAACTGGCCGTCCAATTGGGGCTGGGGTACGCCGCCGTAGGCCTTGGAAGTATCGGGGAGGGGTCGCTGTTTTGAGCGGCAGGACGCCTCTCAAGCTGGGCGTGCTCAATCGGCAACGCCGTGTACGTTTTCAACCGATGCCGAGAGGAACGGATAAACTACACGTCACTGATCTTTTAATTTTTGAGGGGTAAGTATGGGCACTCTGATTGTCTACCAGCGGCCTGACGGCCAAAGTGTGAATGGTTATCTGGCCGAACCATCTCAAAACCGCAACGCGCCGGGCGTAGTCGTGATTCAGGAGTGGTGGGGCCTTAACGACCAGATCAAGGGCGTCGCCGACAAGCTGGCAGCGGCCGGCTACCGTGCGCTCGTGCCAGACCTGTATCGCGGTAAGGTGGCGCTGGAACTCCACGAGGCCGAGCACCTGATGAATAGCCTCAATTTCGGCGAGGCAGCAGGCCAGGACGTGCGCGGCGCCGTCCAATATTTAAAGTCCTTCGGGATCACCAAGGTCGCCGTGACGGGCTTCTGCATGGGCGGAGCGTTGACACTCCTTGCCGCGGTGAACGTGCCCGAACTGGACGCTGCGGTTGTTTGGTATGGCGTTCCGCCTCTTGAGTACGTCGATGCAGCCAAGATAAAAATCCCTCTGATGGGGCACTTCGCCATCCGCGACACGGCATTCCCGATCGCAAAGGTTGACGAATTGGAGAAGAAGCTGCGCCAATCGGCGATCCCATTCGAGTTCTTTCGCTACGACGCGAAGCACGCCTTCGCAAATGAGACCGCAGACTCGAAGAAGCTGGATTTTCTGCAATACGATGCCAAGGCCGCTACGCTTGCCTGGAAACGCACTATCGATTTTCTGTCGACGCACCTTAAGAATTGAGTCCTCTCACGCGCATCGACTCACTGCGCTCGCCTACAGCGAGGGCGCGTTCTTTTGTTGCCACGGGCGCGGGGTTCGCGGCGCTGACCGTGGCAATATCAGGGCCTAATCGCATGTCGTATACGCCTTCTGCGCGGTCGCGAGTCGAGGAGATTTTAATGAAAGATGAAGCCGAGATCATAATTAGTGGCGTAAAGCTCACAGATGCGCAGTCGATGACCGTGCGCGTCGCTATCGATACCCTCGCGAACGTGTTAGCGGAGGGAGCCGTAGAGGACGAGGGTAAAATTCTCGCGGAACGCTATGTCGAGTCTTTGTCCAGGATTCAAAGCCTGCTCGAAAGCCGCCCGTCGAGGAAACAGTAGGGCCCTGTCGCTCGGATTTGGCTGCGTTCTATGTGGGGCACGGAGTATTGCTGGCCCTTCTTTACTAGATTCGCGGGGCCCCAGATTGCTTGCATGCCCAAGCGATAGAAAACATCCCGCTGGCGCGTACTTTGAGTGACGCATCAAGAACTGTAGACTCTGCTCGGAGCGGCGTGCCCTTGCCCGTCATTGGCGTAAAGGCGTTTTACTCTCGGGAGGCTTACGTGTCTATTCGCATTGTTTTTTCATCGCCTCTACTACGCGCCTGTTTGTCGGGCAGCGCATTGCTGCTGGCCGGCTCGCTCGCGCAGGCGCAGCGCTTCAGCATCGATCAAGTGATGAGCGCTCCGTTTGCCTCCTCGCTTGCTGTCGCGCCGGATGCGCAGGCCTTCGCATGGTCCAGCAACCGTGCCGGTCAGCGCAACATCTGGGTTGCGCATGCAGGTGAGCGCGGCACATTCAAAAGCGCGGCAGTGACCCATTACACGGCCGATGATGGCTTGGAACTCAGTGAGCTCCTCTTTGTGCCGCATTCGCAGCTGCTTTTGTACGTCCGCGGTGGTGACGTGGAATACCCCGATAAGCCGGCACCGAATCCCGCGGAGCTGCAGCCTGGGGTGACCCAAGAGATCTGGCGCGTGGATTCTCATGGCGGCGATCCGGAGCGACTTGCCGAAGGGCACTCGCCGCAGGCCTCGCCCGACGGCAAACTGATCGTGTTTCTGCGCGGCGGCGCGCTCTATTCCATCGGCGCACAAAAGGAAGCGAAGGCCGAGCCGTTGTTCAAAGTGCGCGGGGCTGTCACAGCCATGAGCTTCTCACCGGCGGGCGATGCGCTGGCGTTTGTGAGCGATCGCGGTGATCACAGCTTCATAGGGATATACCGATTTGCGGAAAAGTCCATTCATTGGTTGGATGCCAGCCTGTCTGCGGATGTGGAGCCGCGCTGGTCCCCGGACGGGCGCCGCCTGGCATACCTGCGCATACCGTCGATGCCGGACGAAGTCCAAATCGTGCCGCATCGAACCGGCCCGCCTTGGTCGATCCGTGTTGCCTCGCTGGCAGACGGCCAGTCGCGCGAAGTTTATCGCGCGCCGCAGGGGGCAGGCAGCTTATTTCACGCCTTGAGCTCCGACGTGCAACTGATGTGGTGCGCCGGAATGCTGGTTTTTCCCGCCGAAAACGACGGCTGGTTGCATCTTTACGCCGTGTCTGCCGAAGGCGGTGCGGCACGACTGCTGACGCCAGGTGCATTCGAAATTGAATTTGCGTCCGTCGCCAAGGACGGTAGGAGCATTGTGTACTCGTCTAACGACGCGGACGCCGATCGACGGCATCTCACGCGTCTCGATACCATGAGCGGCAAGTTGCATGCGATTACCAGCGGCAGCGGCATCGAGACGCAACCCGCCGTGCTCTCGGACGGCGAGACCGTCGCATTCCTGCGCGCGGATGCGCACGCACCGACTCATGCTGCCGTCATCAAGCCTGACTCAAGTCCCCAGGATTTTAGTGCCGAAGGGGTGCCAGCGGATTTTCCCGGCTCCCAACTGAAGCAACCGCAATCGGTGCGGCTGCCCGAGCGAGCTGGCATCGCTGCGCATGGGATCTTGTTTTTGCCCTCTGAGGGAAAAGAAAGGCATCCGGCATTGGTATTCATGCACGGCGGCCCGGTACGCCAAATGCTGCTTGGCTGGCACTACATGGACTATTACAGCAACGCCTATGCGATGAATCAGTATCTAGCGAACGCGGGATACGTGGTGCTGTCGCTCAACTATCGCGCCGGCATCGGTTACGGCCTGGACTTTCGTGAGGCACAGGAGAGCGGCGCAAGTGGCGCAAGCGAGTATAACGATCTGCTGGCGGCGGCTGACTATTTGAGGTCGCGCCCGGATGTGGATGCCAACCGGATCGGCTTGTGGGGTGGGAGTTATGGCGGCTACCTCACCGCTCTGGGCCTTGCTCGCAATTCGGACATCTTCAAGGCGGGTGTCGACTTGCACGGAGTGCATGATTGGTATCATTGGACATTGGCGCAGCGCGATTACCATCCGTTCTATGCGGCGGATGCGACTCCAGCTCAAATTGCCACCGCTATCGCTGCTTCGCCGATTGCCTCGCTGGAAAAATGGCGCTCGCCGGTACTCATTATTCAAGGCGACGATGACCACAATGTAGCCTTCTCTGAGTCCGTACGCCTTGCTCAAGGTCTGCGTGCTCACAGCGTGGATTATTCGGAACTCATCTTTCCCGATGAGATCCACGGATTCTTGCGCCACGAGTCTTGGCTGCGCGCCTATCAGGCCACGGCCAAGTTCCTTGATGCTCACCTGCAAGTGGGCAAGTAGGACCTCTATCGGAGCCGACGCATGGATCCGACATTCCGATAGGCAAACGAGGCGTCGCGAACCAAATTACAAACCCACCCTCGCTCCTAAGTGAAATGGGGTAAGCATGACATGAGCTGGGCATTTGATTGCTGATGCTGACGAACGTGGCCACGGCATCACCATTATCGTGATCGCGCATCGAGGAATCCCAGGCTAACTACCAAAGCCTACGCTGGAGGCAAAGTCGCTCGCCATTGCAATGAGTGCAGATTTCGTCGAACAGGACGTCGTGCTTACAAAAGATGATGTGCCGATCGTGACTCACGAAATTACCCTAGAAGAAGTCACGGATTTGCGCTTCCCGGGCGCGGACTGACGGCCATTGCTACGCGCTGGATTTCACGCTGGCGGAACTTTTCGCTCAGCTCCATGGCTAGGACCCGAGCTTCGAGATCACCTCGTCGCCGAGAATCTTCTGAGCCTTCTGGCCTTCCGGCGTTCCAAAATTGTTCACCAGTTCAGTTACTGTTGAATTCGTGACCGATACTCGGACGCCGATTTGACGAAGGCGTGAGTAGGTAATTTCGTCGCCTAGCGTCGACATAGTTCCGCAAGCATCGGCGACGACCATGACGCGATATCCGAGTCGCACTGCGTCTTGTGCCGCCCAGAGGAGGCAGATATCGGTGGTAAGCCCGGCGAGGATGATGTTTGTCTTACCAAGCGCCTTGACGGCAGCCTCGAGCGCCTGATCGTCCCAGCAACTTAACTCACCGCCGCGCTTAAATCTATTGGCGAATGCATCCGGGGCGACTTCCTGGATTTCAGCAATTGTCGGCCCGACGTATTCCTCCATGGTGGTCGTCAGGATCAGCGGCATTTGATACTCCACGGCCATTCTTGCCAAAACGCGGCAACTGGCAATAACCGTTTTCTTTGGCAGACTCATTACCCAACCGATGGTCGCGGTCTGATGGTCAACCAGCATCACGACACTGTCGTCGGTGCGGAATCGATTATCCAGTACAGTATGGTCGGACATTGATCTTCCTTTCCAGTAAAGAGCGTCGGTGGTACGGAACGCTGCGGTACCCTGCCGTTGTGCGCCGTTCGATGGTTGTTTAACTTACCGCACATATTAGGGTCACGATATTTTCGAGCAATGGTGTTTATGGAATCTTGTTTTGCAAGGATGGGATAATGGATCTACTTCGAGACATGGCGCTGTTCGTTGAAGTCGCTCGGGCGCGGAGCTTCACCAAGGCGGCGGAGCGACTTGAAATGCCGATATCCTCGGTGTCACGCCGAGTCGGCCAGCTTGAGACGCAGCTTGGTATCAAGCTGTTTCGCCGTACAACGCGTGAAGTGAAGCTGACAGACGCGGGTGCCGTTTGCAACGCTGCGCCGTTTTGGTAGACGAAGCGCGAGTAGCCCACGAAGACATAGAGGCCTACATCAGTGCGCCCCGCGGAAGGCTTAGAATTTCCTTGACTGCGGATCTTGCGACGGTGTTTCTCGCTCCGTTGCTCGTGGAATTTCGCGCGCTGCATCCTGACATCACTTTTGACATTGACGTGAGCCCGCGTAGAGTCGATCTGCACAGCGAACCGTTCGACATGGCGTTACGGATTGGTGCTCTTGAGGATTCCTCGCTCGTCGCAAGACGGCTTGCTCTGCTCCGAGTGGGGCTTTATGCCTCTCCCGGCTACATCAAGGCGCGTGGCTTACCCAAACGCCCGGAGGATCTTGCGCGCCACAGTGCGATAAGGGTGCTGTACGGTCCCCAGAATGCTTTCTGGAACCTGTCGAACGGCAAGCAGTCGCGCCGAGTCGCCTTAAAAAGTCCATTCACAGCCAACAATCTCAGCGTCATCCGCAGCCTGGCGATACTGGGTGCTGGCATCGGTGTGCTGGATGAAGGGATGGCGCGCGAGGACTTAAGACAGCGGCGCCTGGTCCGAGTGCTGCCGCCATGGACGCTGGACCGGATTCCTCTTTACGCAATCATGGCGACGCGCTTCATGCCGGCGAAGACGCGGGCGTTCGTCGATTTTCTGTCCGCCCGATTCACCCGCCTCAATGAGGAATAAGCCCGACACCCTTCAAGCAAAATATCGTTGTATTGACGCCCTGCAACGGCATTCAACCTGTCTGTCCCGGCTGCGCTATCACATTCGGCACGATATCGGCATCCGGTTGTGACATCACCGCAAAGGTGCCGATGAGGCAGATCAATCTCGATGCCGGGGTGCGGCAGATGCACGAAAAAGGGTGCGCCACCGTTGATTGCCGCCGGTGGCCTGGCTGACCAGCCCCGGTCGGCGTATGACACGGGCGTTTGGACCGTGGGAAAAAACAGAGCCATCGGATAAAGGATGTCAAATGGCCCATAATCGCTGTCACCCGACACTGAAGGGCGACTCTCGTTTTGTGTCACTGGCGCTGTCGGTCTCGGGCGTACGGCAGCAGCGAATGCAAGATTCGCTGCGCCGCGCGTTGATTGATCGAGAGAAATCCGGTCCTCCGAGGCAGACTTTGAGCTCGTGTAAAGTTCTGGATCACTACCATTTTCGTGTCGATCCAATCAAAGTAAACCGGAATTCGAGGCGTTTCTTCCAACACAGCGATCTCTACGGCTCCCCGCTGATTGAAAAGATTGGCATACGTCGAATTGCTTCTGCGAGAACATCTAGGAGAACGGTATGCTCGATATCGGCAAAGTGGGATCATTCATGCTCGGTGCTCGCTGCGTAAAGCGCTTGGGATACGGCGCAATGCAGCTCGCGGGCCCAGGTATCTTTGGACCGCCGAAAAATCGGGAAGCCGCACTTGCGGTATTGCGGGAGGCGGTGGCGTGCGGCGTCGATCACATCGACACGAGCGATTTCTACGGCCCGCACATCACCAACCAACTCATTCGCGAAGCGCTGCACCCGTATCCCAGGGATCTGGTTATCGTAACCAAGATCGGTGCGCGACGCGGCGGGGACGGTTCGTGGAACCCGGCATTCTCCGCCGAAGACCTCATGGGTGCGGTGCATGACAACCTTCGAAACTTGAGGATGGATGCGCTCGATGTCGTCAATTTGCGCATTATGGTCGATGTCCATGGCCCTGCCGAAGGTTCGATCGAAGCGCCGCTCGCCGCACTGGCAGAGCTTCAGCGCCAAGGGCTCGTTCGGCATATCGGCCTCAGCAACGTGACCGGGCAACAGATCGCCGAGGGAGGCACCATCGCAAAGATCGTCTGCGTGCAAAACCATTACAATCTTGCATACCGGCACGATGACGCACTGATCGATCAGCTCTGCGCCGCCGGCGTCGCCTATGTGCCATTCTTCCCGCTGGGCGGTTTTACACCACTGCAGTCGACGGCCCTATCAGACGTCGCGCAGGAACTTGGGACGACGCCGATGCAGACGGCGCTTGCATGGCTGCTCCAGCGCGCACCCAACATGCTACTCATTCCCGGCACCTCGTCGGCTAAACATCTGCGTGAAAACCTTGCCGCGGCCAATCTGAATCTGCCTGAACAAGCAGTAGCCATGCTTAATCAAATTGCACCACCCAGCCTGCACTAACATTGCCAAGCGACACATAGCTGACCACCGCCGCCAATTTCTCTCGTAAGAGAAATAATGACCGGGTGCGAACGGTCTCACTCTACAGCTATCATTAATTAAGGGGGATGCGATGCGAACAGTCATAGGTTGGTTGATCGATTGGCCCGAACGAGTGGCACGGCACGTCGAGTGGATCGCGCCGCTGTTTGCGCGCATTGTCGTCGGCTGGGTGTTTATGTGGAGCGGTTGGGGAAAGCTCAATAACCTTCCGGCGGTCATCGAGAATTTTGCAGGTTGGAAGATCCCAGCACCCCATGTGTTGGCGCCCTTCGTGTCGGGCGTGGAGTTCTTCGGCGGCATGCTGCTTTTGGTGGGCCTTGTGACGCGCGTTTCCGCCGGCGCCTTGGGTGTTACCATGATCGTTGCAATTGTATCCGCCAAATGGGAGCAGGTTGACTCGCTAGGGACGCTCTTGGGATTCGACGAGACGGAGTATCTGGCACTCTTTTTATGGCTCGCTATCGCCGGTGCGGGCACTGTCTCTCTGGACTGGCTGTTGAAACGATCGGCAATTCGCACGGGTAGCTACCCGGGGCGACCATGATTGAGCCGTTGCGCGCTAATCGCCGGTGATTAAGCGAATGCCGCCGCCAAATTTGAGGTACGCCCAAAACCAATTGGTGAGCGTCGCTACGCGATTTCGAACGCCCAACATGAACCCGATGTGCACTAAGCCCCACAACCACCATGCCGGTGCCCCCGAAAGCCTGGCGAAGCCGAAGTCCGCGACGGCCGCTTTGCGGCCAATCGTGGCGAGGCTGCCAAGGTGGCGATACTGAAATGCAGGCGGCGGTTTCCGAGAGTCGACAATCGCCCGAATCTGCTTGGCGACGTAAGTGCCTCCTTGCTTTGCGGCCGGCGCGAGTCCGGGAACAAATTCGCCTCGCCAACCTTTGCTCAAGGCGGTATCGCCGATCGCATAGACGTTGGGCAAACCTGCAACCTGCAACTTGTCATCCACGATGAGGCGTCCGGCCTTATCGGCAGGCACATTGAGCCACATCGCAGCAGGGGATGCAGCGACCCCCGCTGCCCAGAGAACCGTACGCGCAAGTATTCGTTTACCATCGATGGAAACCCCGTTCGCGTCAATATGATCAACTCGGTTGCCCAGAAGAACCTCAACGCCTAAACGCTCGAGTGCACGCTGCGCAACGCCGGCTAATCGCTCCGGGAAACTCGGTAACAGGCGGGGGGCAGATTGAACGAGGACGACGCGAGCGCGCGAAGGGTCGAAGGAGCGGAAATCCTGGTTCAATCCAAAGCGAGCGAGTTCTGCGATTGCCCCGGCGAGTTCCACGCCGGTGGGACCACCTCCGACGATAAGGAAGGTTAGCAATGCGGCGCGCTCGTGTTTATCGACGGTCGCCTCGGCGCGTTCAAAGGCGAGCAGAATCCGGCGCCGTATCGATAGAGCATCTTCGATTCGCTTGAGCCCGGGTGCATGCTGCGCCCAATCATCCCGTCCGAAGTAACTATGCGTAGCACCGGTGGCTAAGACGAGGTAGTCGTAAGGCACGCCGCCTTCCTGCAGAAGCACCATTTGTCGATGCGTATCCACACCTGTCACGGAGCCTAGAAGCACACGGGTCAAAGGAGCATTGCGGAATAGTTGGCGCGCAGGTGTGGCAATATCTCCCGGAGAGAGCGCCGCTGTGGCCACCTGATAGAGCAGCGGTTGAAAAAGATGATAGTTGGTGCGGTCGATCAAGGTCACGGCGACGCGAGTATGGCGCAGCGCCTCTGCGCAGCGTAAGCCGCCGAATCCCGCACCCACGATAACCACGCGCGGCATCTCCGCCGATTGCTGCGGGCCACGCACCGTGTAGACAGGGAAAAGACGGTCCCGCAAAATCCCGGTCACGCGGTCGATTGAAATGACTCCGCCCCCGTAGACAATAAAAATCGTCAGCAGCATCAGCAGATAAATCTCGTCCGTAATGCGCGGATCAACCACGGAATAGCCAAGCAGACTCACTAGCGACACTAACGCTACGTAGCGGCTGCCAGCGCCAAGCACAAGCAGCACACCCACCAACCATGCTCCAGTGAACGGAAGTCCCCTGGCAACATCTAGCGGCAACCAACGGCCGATATGCCCTGCCTCACGCCAAGTCGGACCCGACAGACTGGCCAGGATCAACGCCGCCCCAAGCCACACGCGCAAGAGCGAAGCATAGACTGCCGTGCCGTACAGGCGCAGGCGCTTGGAGAAGTCGATGATCCGCGCGACAAAGGGGATCGCACTGTCGCTGAGTCCGCGGCGTAGTAGGTGGTCCATCGAGATTGGACCCGCGCCGCAAACCGTAAACCAACCAAACAGTACCGTCCAAAACAATTGTGTGTCGAAGGGTTCGTAGCGAAGTTGAGTAACGAAAGAAAGCACCATGAGGGGCAACGCCGCATATCGAGTCATGAGACCGATTGCCAGCAGCGAGGCGCAAGCGAGGTCGATGGCCGTGCTCCAATAGGCGGCGGCGGTGGGTGCGAGGAAAGGGATGGGATTCTCATAACCGGCCCAGTCCATGGTCGTCGGCCAGTGCATGAGTTGGAGGATGCCAAAAACAAAGAAGAGTTTCGCTATCCATATCCGGATTGCCAATTCAATGTAAGGCCATGCCATCCCTTCCAATAGGGCAGTCCAAATTCCTGTGACCCTGCGACTCGTGGTACTCAATATCGTGAGAATTACTTGCAGTGTCTTCAATGGGCTTTTAGTGCGCATGCCAATAAGACCGTGACAGTATCGTCCTTATTTCGACGAGGCCGGCATGGCTCCGCTGAGCAACCGGCTGGCGGGTTGTGGTGGGTTGCGGCATCATCGGGACCTTGTATCTTCAGGACCGCGGTAGTACCCGAAGACCTAAACCGTTCTGTAGAGAAGCTACCGAGATCTGGTTTTTCGAGGTTTCGAACCAACTAAAAAAGGATTGGCA
Organism: Gammaproteobacteria bacterium; assembly: GCA_025355165.1. GTDB lineage: Bacteria > Pseudomonadota > Gammaproteobacteria > Steroidobacterales > Steroidobacteraceae > Bog-1198. The sequence continues at coordinate 20,668 of JANYAD010000048.1, forward strand.
CATGGGAAAAATCGCACTCTCTCTATTGCTGGCTTCACTAATCAGCGCGGCCACGAGCGCGTCGGCGCAGTCCCCGCAATCCGGCGCACCGACCATCGACCCCGCCTGGAAGGCGCCGGAGGTCATCGCATTCATCGGCCTGAAGAAGGGAGATAAGGTGGCCGATATCGTGGGAGGGCGACTGACGGCATCGCTGGCGCAGGCCGTTGGCCCTACCGGAAAAGTCTACGCGATTGAGACCGCCGAGGTCGTCGAGGCACATCCCGAAATAATGGGCAAGATGAAGGCGCTAGCGGCGCAGTCGCCCAATGTCGTCGTCAGTGACGACCCGGTCGCTTCGGCGCTGCCCTCGGCGCTCGACGCGGTGTTCATTCGACAGAACTACCACGATCTCTACGACAAGTTCATGGGGCCTGCAGATGTACCCGCCTTCAACAAGGCGGTGTTCGCCGCCCTGAAGCCGGGTGGTATCTACGTTGTGCTCGATCACGTTGCCGTTGCGGGTTCAGGGATTGGCGCAACCGATACGCTGCATCGCATCGATCCGGCGAGAGTCAAAGCGGATGTGCTGGCAGCGGGTTTCAAGCTGGATGCCGAGAGCTCCATTCTTGCCGACAAGAGCGACGACCACACAAAAAATGTGTTCGATCCCTCCGTCCGCGGTCACACCGACCAGTTCCTGTATCGTTTTAAGAAGCCCAAATGACGGCAGGCTAGATTTAACCGCGTCTTGCGGCGGCAGAGCGCGCATTCAGGTGCGCGCTCTGCAGTCTTAGCTGGACGCTCCCCGTCCCGCATTTTCATCGTCCTGCACGTCTTAGCGACAATTCGTTAATTGCGAGCGCACTTCAAAGCGCCGAGATTGCTGCGAGCACTCAGACCTATGATCAAGTGATCGCATTTAACGCCCGCGGTTGGAAACTAAAGGTGGTCATGCCAATCGGTCACTCAGCCGGTAGCGATGCCATCCCGACGAGCACACAGACAAAAGAGTCAAGCTTTGATGGCCGCAACGTGACGTTCATGCCGCCGTCCTCGCCGAATTTTGCTGGGGTAGCAGTGGCGATAGATGGCTTGTCGGTGAGAGACGTTTAACCGGTCAAACCACCTCAGGGAGGGGGCGTCGGCATCATGCGGGCGGATCAGCGCAGGTTAGAGTCAGCTATTGGCCCAATGTCTCAGTCACCGTCTACTCCAGTGTGGCAAGCGGTTTCATGTACTGATGTAACATTCTTCTTGAAGGACATCACACGCTAACATCGGATAACGGATAGCGCGAGTCGCCATAGGCGAGGCCGCTAGCAAGCAAGCCAGTGGCGCTCGGTGGGAGGCGAGTGTGCCGCTTCGATTTCGGGTAAGGTGCGGCATCTGACAAAAATCAAGGCACAGATGTCAAAAGTTACGATGCGCTGGTGGGGATTCGGATTGCTGGCCCTCTGCACGGCGGCTCTCGCTGCAGCTAAGTCTCCATCCTCATCGCCTGCGGATGCCGCAACCGCCAAGGCGATCTTGAGCGAACTGCTCGCCATCGACACGACCTACGAGAAAGGCACGGTGGCGGCTGTTGCAGCGCTTCGCTCTCGCTTCCTAGCTGCGGGATTTCCCCCCACAGACCTAGTCGTGCTTGCAAATCCGGCAAAACCCAGCCAGTCGAACCTCATTGTGACCCTCAAGGGGCATGGTACCGGTAAACCGCTGCTGTACCTCTGCCACCTCGATGTCGTGGCGGCAAGAGCGGCGGATTGGACGTTCCCGCCGTTCGCCGCAACTGAGAAGGACGGCTTCATTTACGGCCGGGGCAGCTCGGACATGAAGGGCGAGGACGCGAACGTGGCGGCAGCATTGATTAGGCTAAGAAGGGAGGCGTACAAGCCGGCGCGCGACATCATCGTGGCGTTCACCCCGGACGAAGAATCGGGCGGCAGTGAAGGGGTCGGTTGGCTAGTCAACGTCCATCGCGATCTGATCGATGCGGGACTGGTGTTGAATCCCGACGGCGGGACGGGAGCCTTTCGCGGCGGCCGGCGGGCTTTCTACGGCGTGCAGACCAGCGAAAAATCGTATGTGACCTTCGCAGTCGAGGCGACCGACCGGGGCGGTCACAGCTCAGAGCCGCGCTCGGACAATGCCATCTATGAGTTGGCGGTCGGCTTACAGCGGCTGTCGGCCCACAAATTTCCCATCCGACTAACGGATACCGTACGTGCCTTTTACGCGCGGCAGGCACAGTTCGAGACCGGCTCGAGGCAAGCGGACATGCGTGCCGTTGGCAACGGGGATGTGAATGCCGCAGAGCGACTTGCGGCCGACCCAACGGACAACGCCCAGGTGCGAACCACCTGCGTTGCGACGATGTTGGAGGCGGGACACGCGGAAAACGCTTTGCCGCAGCGCGCCCAAGCGACCATTCAGTGTCGATTGCTGCCGGTCGATACGCAGCAGCACACTCAGGCGACGCTGGAGCAGGTATTTGCCGATCCTGCCTTAAAGTGGACCGTCACGCGAGCCGCCACGCCGAGCCCCGAATCGCCGCCGACGGCGGCCCTGATGGCAGTCTACGATCGGGTAGTGCACTCGATGTGGCCTGGCCTCACGGTTATGCCCAGCATGGACGCAGGGGCCTCAGATTCGAAGTACACCAGGGCCGCGGGCATACCGAGCTACGGCGCCGCGTCAATCTTCATTGACCTCGAGGACATGCGCGCGCACGGTCAGGATGAGCGCATCAGAAGCAACTTGTTCGAAGAAGCGGGAGAATTTACTTATCGATTGATGAAAGCATTCAGCGCTGCGGGAATGCCGTAAAACTTCGAATAGCCTGGGGCGGCGCGTAGGGCCGGTAAGGGTGCGGGACCGTTGCTTAATTGGATTGAACCGCTTTGCGGGCGCGGCGCCCCGCTTTCGTAGCAGCATGGTGGGGAGATTCGATATTCGACACAGCACGTACTTGCAACCCTTCCCGTTCATGCTCAAGCGCAAGTACCTTCTGCGCTGCCGCGAGATCGTGGATCGCCTCTTGTCGAACTCCCTGGTTTGAAATTGATGCTAGCGCCTCGATGCACTTCACAATCACGCCTGCTACAGCCCAATGCCCGGGAGCATTATCCTTTTTGAGAACCGCAACCAGATTGCCCAGCGTTCCTCGCACGTCAAGTAAATGGTGCAAGTGGTCCTCGGTCCGCGCGTGTCCCAGGACTGACTGCTCTTTCAACAACTTCTTTGCTGCCTCCTGAATATAGATTTCGGCTTTTAGCCGTGCCAGATGGTTCATGGGATTGCGCATATGAACCGAGACTAGCAGGAGCGTTTGTAGGCATTTATGAAGCCACTTCACAGTCGTGAGCGATGCTCAACGATAGCAAGGTGACCCCTCCCGCATATGTTTACCTGCCCTTTAAAAGTCCCTATTCCAAGGCATACGCTATGAGGTAGTCGCCCCGAGTACTTTGATTTTTGTATCCGCCGGCGGCAATGACCACGTATTGTCGACCGCCGATTGCATAAGTCATCGGCGTGGCCTGGCCGCCCGCCGGTAGGCTGGCGGTCCATAGCAGTTTTCCGTCGTCGGTATCAAAGGCGCGCAGTCGGTCGTCAAAGCTCGCCGCAATAAAGATCACTCCTCCCGCCGTGACAATCGGCCCGCCCACACCAGGCATACCGAGATTCAGGTGAATTATCGGCGTATCCCCAAGGGGAATCTGCCATTTGATGAGCCCGCGTTGCATGTCGACCGCCGAAAGCGTGCCCCAGGGCGGCTTGACGCAAGGGACCCCGAAGGGGGACATGAAGGGTCTGCGGCGCATACCGTAGGGTGTGCCAAGTTGCCGTGCGAACTCGAAATCCTTGTACTCCTCTGAGTCGCGTTGCAAGGCGAGTTCAGCGCGTGGAATCAGGGCGACGATGAACGGCAAGTTCATGGTATTGGCAATGGCAAGTTGACGCTGCGGATCGAATGCGATGCCTCCCCAGTTGGACCCGCCCGCATTACCGGGTTGCATCAGCGAGTCTTGCAGGGCGGGCGGTTGAAATATGCCTTGCGAGCGAAATTGCTCGATGCGCTTTCGGCAGGTCCGGGTGTCGAACCAGGCAATGCCCCAAGCATCATTGGGTGTGATTTTCGACTGCCGCGATAAGGCCGGCGGTGCCGTGGGAAAGGGCTGAGTCGCCGAGGGGTGTTCGCCCGCGACCGCGTCTTGGGGAACCGGTCTTTCTTCGATTGGAAACAACGGTGTACCGTTTTCGCGATCGAAGGCGAAGAGAAAACCGGTCTTGGTGGCCTGTATCACCGCCGCCACAGAATTGCCGTCGTGCATGATGTCCGCCAGCGTTGGCTGGGAGCCGACATCGTAATCCCACAGGTCGTGATGCACGAGTTGCTGACCCCATTTGAGCTTGCCGGTATTACCGTCAAGGGCCACGATGGAATTCGCCCAGCGATTATCGCCTGGCCTCTCGCCTCCAAAGAAATCCGGACTCGCCGAGCCGGTCGGGACGAATACCACGTGGCGAGCTGTGTCCACAGACAAGGGTGCCCACGCATTGGCCGCGCTCGCCGTCCTCAGAGTTTGCGAATCCCACTCCTTATAGACCGGGTCCGCGGGATCGCGCGGGATGGGGTCCCAGCTCCATACCAATCGGCCGCTGCGCGAATCGAAGGCGCGCACGGTACCTAGCTCCTCGAGCACGCCGCGATTATCGCCGATAGAAGAACCTACGATGACCTTGCCGTCCAGAATTGCGGGCGGCGAAGTCACGAGGTAATTGCGCCACTCATCGCCTTCCTGGAATTGGGAACGAATGTCTTTCAGCAGATTCACCGCACCCCCTTCCCCAAACTCTGCGCACGGCTTGCCGGTTGCGGCATCCAGCGCCAGCAGGCGGCCATCGAGCGTGGGCGCGAAAATCCGCGCGCGGCAGGGCGCATCGCGCGCACTGTGCTCATCGACCCACAGCGACACGCCGCGCGATACACCGTCGGAGTAATGCAGGTCTTTGCGGCTTTGGGTGTCATGCCGCCAGCGCAGTTCGCCAGTGGCCGCATTCACCGCGACGACATCCGTGCTGCTTGTGGTCAAATATAGCGTGCGGTCGTAAAGGATCGGGGTCGCTTCGAAAGCGGATCGACGCCAGTCCTTCACGCCTTGGCCGCGTTCGCCGGTGCGAAAAGTCCAGGCAACCTTGAGGTTGCTTACATTCTTCGGCGTGATCTGCGCCAACGAGGAATATCGTGCGCCGCCAGGATCCCCGCCGTACGCGGGCCAGCCATCCGCTTGTACCGAAGCGCAGTGCACGGTGGTGGAGAGGCTTGCTGCCAGCATCAAAGCCCAAGCTTGGCGCATTGGAATTCTCGTTACGAAAGTGTAGCCGGATCGTAGCGGCTTTGACTGAGGCTGACCACGCCCGAAACGGGGCGCGGCGCTAAGACAAATCCCGGATGGGACGAGCAGCTTCTGGCTGCTGCGCTGGTATGTCGCGGTCACGTGTCTGTATCCAGGCATGCAGCGCTACCGCTGCGAGTACAACGGGTAAACCCAGCAAAACGTTCGCGGAAAAGGCTTCCTTGCCCAGCCACCAACCGACGGCAAGCGCCACGGGCGGATTGACATAAGCATAGGTTGCCGCAAGTGAAGGCGACCCGCGCTCAACGACGAAGCGGTAGGCCGAAAATGCAATGAGTGAACCAAATACAACGAGGTAGCTCCAGGCCCACCAGACACGCGGCAAGTGCGGCAACGCCCAGTGTTCGCCAATCGCCGCGCTCACTGCCAATGCAATCACACCCGCGCACAGCATCTCTGCACCGAACCCCATGGGGCCATGGGGAATGTCCAGCCGGCGGGAAAGTACCGTACCTAAAGACCATGACGCCGTCCCAAACAGGATGATCATCGTGCCAATGGCACTCGCTTGCAGATCGCGCCCCATCAGCATGACGGCGGCGCCCGCGGCGCCGAGCGCAATGGCGATCCATTCGCTGCGCCGCGGCCATTGGCCGAAGGCGCCGGACCAGAGCGCTGTCGCAAACGGCATGATGCTGATCAGCGCCACCGTCGCGCCCGAACTCACCCAGTGTTCGGCGACCGCGACGCCGCCGTTGCCAATCACGAGAAGCAAGAGTCCCACCAAGGCGGCCCCGCGCCACTGCTTCGCAGTCGGTGCCGACCCCCCGCGCAGCGTTTGCCAGCCGATCAGCAGCGATCCTGCCACGACAAAGCGAGTGCCAACCAAGAAGAAAGGCGCCATGCCCTCGATCGCGACCTTGATGGCGAAATACGTCGTGCCCCACACCACGTAGACGGCCACAAGGCATACCCAGATTAGCCAGGCGGCCGGTTTTAGGGCTGCGTTAGGCTTGGAGTCGGAAAGCATGGTGGCGGCGATCGTAACTGTCTGGTATGAAACACCGTTTAGTTTATCTAATCGCTGCATTAGATAAGGGGATATTCCGGTCGGACTGACGCTCGATTACGCTTGCTTCGCTTTACCCGGGATGCGCGCCGCAGGCTCTGAACTTTGCGCTACACGTAGTTGGCCCGGCCCTTCCCTTTTTGCCTGATAGCAGGCTTGATCGGCCGCCTCAAACCAGTCAGCGTCGTCTTGACATCCCGCTCGCAGCGTTGCGAGCCCCAAGCTTGCGCCGACGGTGTGCGTATGGCCTTGCCATTCGACTCGCAGTGGATTCAATGCGACCTGGATTTTTTGTGCTGCGACGAGGCTACCGGCGTCAGCGCAGTTTGGTAAAATTACGGCGAACTCATCGCCCCCAAGCCGCGCGACGACATCGGATTGTCGCACGACGGTCCGCAGCACTTGCGCGACGCGCCGCAGCACCGCGTCGCCCGCCGCATGGCCAGCGCAATCATTTACCGCTTTAAATTTATCCAGATCGATCGCGATTACCGCGGCTGGCTGTTCCAGATGGATTGCGCGCGTAAATGTTTTGCTCAATCGACGTTGAAACTCGAATCGATTCGCAAGATCCGTCATCGGGTCGTGGCTCGCACGATGCTTCAAATCGTGGGTTCTATCGACATCACCGGACGCGTCTCGCAGTACGATCACGGTCCCGATCACGATTCCAGAGGAATTGAGCACCGGCGAGACGACATCTGATACAAAGATAAAGCTTCCATCCGGTCGATGCAAAATGCAAGGATTCGCGCGGCGGAATACCTTGCCATGCACCGCACTTTGACCGATCAGGTCCTGGGCTGCCTTGGAGGTCTGAGGATCCATGAAATAGACGATCTGATCTAGGAGGCGCCCTTGAACAGTCTCCATGGCTAATCCGAGCATGGCCTGCGCTGAGGTGTTCATGAATGTAACTCGCTTGTGTGCGTCGGTTGTAATGACCGCATCATCAATCGACGCTAACGTGATTCGCAGCGTTTCGCGCTCCTCGGCGAGTCTGTCCTCAGCGCGCCTTCTTTCCTCGAGGCTCTCGATCTGTGCGATCAGATGCAGGGGCTGGCCCTCCTCATCGCGCATCAAAGACACTGCCACATGAGTCCAAATCCAGTGACCCTCTTTATGTCGAAAGCGCCGCTCGAGGGCGTATGACCTAGTCTCTCCGGAAAGCAGCCGCTGCCAGCGAGTCGCACTCGTCGTCCAGTCCTCCGGATCCGAGGGGCCGCCTGGCGGAAGGGCCCGAAATTCTGCCGCGTTATAGCCCAACATGGTCTGAAGGGCGCGATTGGTGTAACCCCACACACCGTTCAGATCCGCAATCAGCATGCCGATGGGCGAATGTTCCATCGCTTCACGGAAGCGCCGTTCGCTAAAATTAACTTGATGAACGGCTGCGCGCCGCGCATCCGTTCCCAGACCGACGGCGATCGGTGGCAAGGTCGTGGCGAGGAGGGCGACTACCGGCAGTCCCGCCAACGAGGCAACCACCGGTACGCTTTCCAGACCTTCTGGACGAACACCCAACGCCCAAAGCCCTGCAACGGTGACCCCGCTGCACGCGCCTAAGATCGAAGCGCCGAAGCCTCCGACACGTAATGCTGAAATCATCAGGAGCACACCTACCGCCACGAAGGGGAAGCGGACATAGCGAATCGCCAGCCAGCAGCCGCAAAGGACGATGAGCAGGGTCGCCAAATTTTCCGCCATGAATCTAGCGCTGACGAGGCGGCGCCAGGATTTTGAACAAAAGAGAATGATGGGTGGTGCAATCAGGCAGGCACCGATCGTGTGCGAAGCCCACCACTGCAGAGTGCCTTGCGATAGCGATAAACCATAGTTGAGGGAGAGGACGAGGCCGCCGGCCAAGCCTGTCAAGCCGGGTATGACAATACCGAGGACCGCAGCCATGAGTGCGGCCTGCTCGATGCTGATATGAGGATAAGGAAATCGGGCGACGGACCGAAAAACCCACACCATCAAGCCCATCTCGAAGCCATCCAGGCATGCGAATAATATTGAGAGGGGCCAAGGACGATGTGCAATCGCCACGTTTGCCATAATCCCCGCCGCCCCCAACAGAAACGCAGCGCTAAGCCATCGGATTCTCGGTAATCGAATCAAAAGCGCAGCCGCGATGGCATTCGCCGGCCATATAAGGGCGATACCGTCGTTTACCCGCGTTAGGAGAATGGCCCCCAGCGCGGCGATGAAGAAAATCGTACCGATGGCAATTTCTGTAACCGGCACGCGTGAGCGATGCGCTCCGATCGGTGGCTGCCGCAGTGTAAGGCGTAACAAGTTTAATACCGCTTCAGGCTCGATTGCGGCCCCTAAACCACGGGCTCCACCAACCGGTGCAGAAGAGTCCGCACCTCATTGCGCAGACTACCTACATTACGTTAACAGGAGGCAGGGTCGGAGAGCGCGATCCGGGTCTCACATATTCAAGGGGGCGCGGTACGGTGTATCGATGATGGGGCGTTGGGCAAAACGTGATCTTGCGCGCATAAATCAAGCCGTAAGTGAGCTTACATTCCGAATGCACTGAAGTAGTTTGCGGATGATGGTCCGCGTAAGGGATTTCGCCCGATGCAGCAAGTATTCGCTCGTTTAAGATTACTTGATGTTCTGATCCGCATACCGCGCGGAGCGATGTTGGCGCTGCTCACGATGTTTACCCGCGTTCGCGGCACCGTCCATGAGCGAGGCGAGGACGAGGCGGTAGTGACCGATGCTTACGGCTCCATGCGGGCCGGCAACCATGTCCGTAGCTGGAAGGTCTTGACAGAGTGGCTCAAATCCTGCGGCGAACAACCTGAGGACTATGCGTGGCTGGCCTCGCGGATGGTGGCCTGGGAGGATCCGAGCTACATTGCCCGGCTAACCGAAATGCGCGTCGCCCGCCTGCTGGCCCTGAAGCTCACATCTGACGCCCTTGCTGTGGTCGTGCAGCGCATGAGTTTGGACCCGCGCTTTCGTCCCAGGTCGGCCGCGGATACCTTGAGTTTGGCTCAACTCGCAGCCCGGGACGGCCGCGCGCCGCGCGTGGCTCGAGCTTTGTTATCGGATTTCGCCGCACGATTCGAGGGCGATCCGCGCGTGACTGTGGCTAGCACGTTGCTCCGGCACGTGGCCTCCCATGCGCCCTCTCGGCTATTTACTGCCGCCCCGATTGACAACAAATCTGCGGAAAGATGCAACGCGGCACTAACATAGTCGCAAGCCGATCAGAAAGCGGCTAATTCTAAAAATCAGACGCGCGCCGGCCTCGGTCGCCACTTCTACGCTCGGTGACGTTCCAGTGGCGAGGAATGCCATCGCCGCGGTCCGTTTGACGCCGCGGCTTGGCACGCCGATCGGCATGGTGACGGTACCGACAGTCGCAGTGGTCGATATTGCATCCGGCGACCGGGAAACGAGGGGCCTGGGCGGACAACCAGCGCGTTCCTACAAAGCCTTGAACGGCCTTGCAGCTCGGCAGGCCCGCAATAATGGATACCGCGTACCATGCTGTTCGAAGAGTGCCCTTCAATGCGGCAGTGTTGCCGTTCGATTTCTTCGACCATCCGTGTTTAGGGATAGTAATTCTGCGCATCTTTAATTTACCGAAAAGCAGAATCCTCTGCGCTTCTCCGATTGTGCGCCGTATTACTCGCTGCGCTTAGAGGTGCTTGGCTAAGACGCAGGTCAGACTACATGAGGGAAGAAGGGAGGAGGCCCCCGACATGCCTGGGCTCGGCTCTTGATCGGGGCGCGTTATGTTACCTCGGCGAGGACCTCTCTTGAGCCTAAGAACGTAGCCCAAAATCCTAAGAATGGCTTTCATGCCGGCCCCCTCAGTGATGCGATGCTGCGGACAATATCACGGACATTGTTAATCTCATTGCGCCACAGCAAACTGCGATGCAGCATCTTTCAGCGACGTGGTGCTGCAGATTGCAAATGACACGTGTCGCTCAAGGGCGCACTATAGATACGAAATAATGATCGGAGACTTGCGCAAACGGCCTGGGAAGCGCGCGACTCGGACTAAAAAATATCACCACGAACTGGATTCGACGGTGAAAAGTGGGGTAGACATGCATCGGAGCGCAATGACACTGACCCGCTTGATGAGGGTATCCACCGATTGCATGCAGGTAGCCCTGCGCAGCAACAACGCCAATCAGCAATTGGTTGCCATGCGTATCGTCGACACACCAGCTGCCTTTGAACGATGGGAAGGTGAGCACGTCACGCTGATGCGCGGCGTCGCGGAATATTCGGTCCTGCGCACCCAATTGACCGCCCTCAAGCAATCAACCTTGAGTTTGATTCATGGCAAGGCTCTATTCGAGCATTTGAAGAACAGGGTGGTGCGCGGCGAGCAGCGCACTAATCTCATGCGTCACTTTTATCCAAATAGAGACTTCAGCTTCGCCATGGTGACAGCGCACGGAAACTATCTGCGAAAGGCCTGTAGTTTTCTATGCGCCAATTACGTTGGCGCAGTTGCGGTCCATGACGCTCGTTTTATCGACCCAATTCAGCACTACGAAACTCTTTATTCGGAATACTTCGATCTGTATTGCCGTACGTGTACATCGTCAAGCGTTGAATCGGTGTCGGAAAAGGCCTTGTTGCCGCTTCTCAAGGAGCAATTGTGCGACTGGCGTTCGGCCATTTTGAATCCGCGGGTCGCGGCGCCGCTAATTTAATCTGTACATGCCTCATGAGACGTGGTCTTTCGGCGCTTGAGTCGCGAAGCGCGCGCGGACGGCAGCAGCACCGCTCGGCTGAGTTTTCGTAAGACGGGTCCTACGCCGCTAAGTCGCGGGGTGGGAGTGCGGTTGGTCCAGGCGTTTTCGCTTACTTCCAGCGGAAAGGTCAACGAGAAAAACGGCGACGAAGCCCAGCACCGGCAGCGCAGAGACTACTATGTAAGCCCGCAGGACAAGTTCGATGAATGACATGACGGACAGTATCCACTAATCAACATTACGAGAAGGTGAAGCACCGCGCTCTTTTGGTTAAGTTGACACCCGAGCGGCGTGCCAGATGTGCATCAGGCCTTCAAACGAGTACTTCAAGGACCTGCTTGATCGCACGCCGCGATTCTTGCGCCGCACGCCCCCAACTCTGCCTTCCTGACAGCTCGCTGTGACCGAATGCGATGCGTCCGTGCCGCTCGCGAATAACCTCAAGCGGCGCAGGGTAGTCGGGGGTTCCGAAATAGAATCCCGGCTGGGGCGCAATGTAGGCATGGCCCCAGCGGTTGATGACAATGCCCGCGATGTCCCGCCTTGCATCGAATCCCGAATCGCCCAACATCTGTTGCAGTTGTTTGCGTATCTGCAGTTCGAACTCAGCGTACGTGGTACCGAACAAGCGGGCGCGAGCCGCGCTGGTCTGAACATGGATCGGAACCCCAGACTGGGGGAATGCAACATAGAACGTGAGCATCGCCGGCTTGGACGGATCGAGCGGCACCGGGATACCGTTGATTTTCATTGGCTGACGAACATTGACGAAAAAACCGAATCCGTCAAACCAGTGTGCGGCCGAAATGCCGAGCTTCGCGAAGGCCTTCCAATTACGCACGGCTACATTGGCGACCAGTATCGGACCGTGATGAAATTGCCCGTAGGCCGCGACATAGGACGGCGGCAGGTCGCGCACGATTCGGCGTGCAATCCATCCGCCGGCGGCGACGATTGCGGTTTTGCTGCGAACGCGAGCCAGTTGATCGCCGATGACATAGGTGACCTCTACGCTGTTTGCAGTCTCGGGCTTACCTTCGTGCCGAACGGCCACGGCCGTGGCACCGAGTCGTATACGCGTGTGCTGCGGTCGGTCGAGCGCGGAAAAATCGATCGGTGCGTAGAGCACATCGGCAAAGGATCGCGTACCCGATATGGCTTGCGGCAACATTGCCTTGACGATGTGTCGCAAGATGGCGGCATTGCCGCCGGGAAAGGAGAACACATCCTCGCCGAGGATGTTTTCTCCGGTCCCGGGCAGCCCGAGCAATTTAGCCCCGTAAGCCGAGACGACGTCCGAACTCACCCCGTAGTCGCCCGTCGCCACGAGCGGATCTGAGAGCCGAAACACGTCATTGGTCAGGCCGAGAGTTCACGGACGATCAAATCGCCGTAGGACATCGAGTCGAGCCACCGATTAGTCGATGCTTCATCACCGTGCGTAAGGACGGGCGCGTGCTTCTTCCACTGCACCCAGCTGCGGCGGGCGTCCGCTGAAATGGGCGCACGGCGCAAATCGTCTGACCAGGGGTCGATCACCCAGGCGCGCCTCGAGGCGAAGGGTGTATCGAAGTAGTAGCCCAAAGAGCTGGCTTCCTCGTTCCAATACATAGGATCGTAGTGATCTTTCGCGAATTTCAATGACGACGCCGTCCCGGTCGGGGCGACAAAGTCGTAGGAGCGGGGCATGCCGATCTCGTCCCATAGCTCGACGACATGCGCGTAGTTATTGTCCGTGCTGGGAATTACGGCGTCGTTCGAACCCTGCGGTCCAGTCAGCATCACGCCATCCACGAGCATCTGGTTCTGCTTCGCCTCTCCGCCGAACACCGGATGATTCTCAAGAACGAGGCAGCGCGAATTGGGACGCGCCTTGCGAAATTCGTAAGCGGCGATGAGGCCGGCGAATCCGCCTCCGACGATGATCAGATCGTAGAGCTCGTCGACCTGCGGCGCCGAATCTATTCGCGCCTCATAGAGGCCGTCGCGAACGCCGTGTGCGGCCTCGACGACGGAGGCGATGTTGCCGTTCGAGCGGCTGTAATCGCCGATACCGGCGTAGCCGTTCCATGATGCCGGGAGTCCGTGTGCGCGCGCCGGAGCCGGCATCCCCAAGAGGATCGCGCCCGAGCCGATGAGTGTCGCCCCGACGAAATCGCGCCGCGTAATAACCCCATTGAGGCCGAGAGATCGAGCTTCGCTATGCGCATGGAAGGTCCGATTCGTTACTTTCTTTGTCATTCTTGACTCCTCATCGGATTGCCGTCACGCATTCTAATCGACTGCTCGCCATTGGTCGCCTTGGATCGCTAGGCAGACTGCCCCAGGACAAGCCTGTATGAGTGCTCAGGCAAAAACGCGGCCGGCGAGTTGCCGCAAGCAGATCAAAAATTGGCTATAGTTGACCGACGCAGTTGGCACTCAGAGGGTGCCCGAGCCACAGGCGGCAACGAGGGATGGTTCTACCACGAGCTGCAGCGTCTCGTGGGATCAAAATATCCGCAAGATTACGGAGCGCGACGGTTGATTCGCGAGTCAGCGCACAGCTTGTGTGCAAGCGATGCTTCGATGATCTGGCCGACTCGTTGCTCCCGCCAATGGCGTTCACCGACGTGGCTGAAGTGCCTGGAAAATTGCAGGTTCAGCCAAGGTCCGCATTACTGCGTATCCAGCCGAATTAGGATGGACGCCATCCGTGCTGAGGTCCTCTTTCATCCAATGCTTGTCGTTTTGCATGGCCGAAAAATAGTCGACGTACACCAGTTTACGGCCACTCGCGTAGCCCGCCATCCAGTTATTGAGCGCGACAATCTTTTCGATGGGCTGAAGCTCTTTTCGCCAGGGGTACTGTCCGGCGGGCAGAATCGATGAAAGCACTACGCTAACTCCGTTTCTTTCCGCAATATCAACCATCGACATGAGATTGCTTTCTATTTCCTCGACTGTCGTTGGGCCCAAATTTTCCGCTACGTCATTCGTGCCGGCGAGAATCACCACAACTTGCGGATTGATTGCGATGACATCCTGGCGGAACCGTACCAGCATCTGTGCAGTTGTCTGACCCGAGATGCCGCGATTCACATAGCTAGCGGTGGGAAAGAATTTGTCAAGGTCCCATCCTTGGGTTATCGAGTCTCCGAAAAATACCACTCTGGCGCCATGAGTCTTTTGCGACCAGGCAGAGGAATTTGCAGAGCGATACACCGACATGCCGGACCAATCCCGCGTGCTCTCCCGCACTTGTGCGAGTGACAGCGTCGCGAGAAGCAGGCCGCTCAACAGCATCGCGCCGGAAAGGGCAGCACGGCGGCCTTGAATGCGACTGCTGTGTTCTGCAACCCCCGTAGGACCCATCGTGCTAACCCCTCTCCAAAGAACGGTATTGTAAAGCCGCAGCGTATACGCTCTGCAAGGTACGCTCAAGCAGGCTCAGCGCGCGCGTTCGATCGGCGCCCGGATGCGTCGGGCTCGTACAGTGCTGCGGACATAAGGCGCCTGGATGGACGGCAGGTGAACCATCGGGCGACAATAAATTGATGTCCCGCTACGTACCGCATCTCTTCGCTGCCGACCGCCGCCCCCGATACATCGTGGTGTGGTCACTTCAGTGGGCCATCATTGAGCGCACCGAGCTAGAAGGGAACTCGAATTTCGATGCTGCGATGGCGGTGGCGCTACAGCGGTGGGCGCTGCAAGGTTGGGACGCCGAAGGCGAGTACGATTACGGCTTTGCGTTCTTGCGCAAGGATCGGGAGCGTCGATTGATGGCAATTACGCCCCGCGATCCGTACGACGAGCGGCCCCAGAGCTTCAACCCGTATCGCAGTCTTGCGATTAAGCCGCCTGCTGACAGTTAGATACCGCGGGTCATTGCACTTCCACGGACTCAACAAGCATGACCTCACATGCGCCTGCGCCGGTATCGCTGCGGGACAGCGAAGTGCGTATCCACGTTCCATCGTCTCGTACGGCGTCAACCAGCACCCCCGTCAAATGCACAATTTGACCCTTCCGCAGTCGCGCCAGCTGGGCGCGTATGGTGGGGTCGGCTGGAATAACGTGGGTATTTGCGCTGTGTTCGATGACGTCCTGACGGGGAATGGGCAACTCCGCTTTGGGTCGCCAGGAATAGAATCGCGCTGACTGCGTGATGTCGAAGGCTCCGAGGACCCTATTGTCGGACATCGGCCCCCAACCGAGAGCGAGGTCTTCGGGCACAAGATCCGAAATTGCATCGAGGCTGTAGGATTCGCGACTAAGGATGCGTGCCGTGATGTCATAGCGCGCTCGGGGAGTTAGTTGCCACCGTCCGTGCACCACCGGCGGTGATCCATCTAGATCGGTTTGTAGCGGCTCCGCCTGCGCAACGGGACCATCAGCAGGATGCAAGGGCCGCAATCGCCATTCGTGCCAACCCTGCCAGAGCGCGGCAACGGTCAACGCGATCCAGAATGCATGTCTCCAACCCATGGACCTATGCTGACCCGCCTGCGCGGGCAACGGAGTGAACGCCATCACACTAGGGGAGGTAGACTCCTGGTGTGCCAATGAATTGCGCAGGATTAGAAAGCAAGCAACGGGTAGATCAGCGGGAGCAGTATGAAATTTGCACATATGATGAGCTCAGAAAGCGAGCGTAGCCTCGGGCGCGGCAAGCGTAATGGCATTCGAGTGGGTAAAGGGTAATGGCTCACAAACTCCATCTTGCAATCGCGTTGCTATACAGCCTGGCGTTGCCGGCGTGGCCTGACTCCCAATCGGCGCCGCCGCCCAACTACCCGATTCTTGCCACGCTTTTTGAACAGTGGCGCGACTTCGAGCACCCGATTCGCAAAGGCCGCATCGCCGATTACGGCGAAGCTGCGATGGTCGTCAAGGCAACCGCTCTGCCGCAGTGGCGAGCGCGTCTGGAAGCCATCGACACACGCGCCTGGCCGATCGAAGCGCTCAACGATTACAAACTAGTCAAGGCGGAGATGAACGGCTTCGACTTCAATCTGCGCGTACTGCGCCCTTGGGCCCGCGATCCCGCATTTTATGTCAGTGTTTGGCCGGACCGCAGCGACGTTCCGTCGCGGGAGGGTCCGGTGGCGTACCCGCCTATTGAATTGTTTGCCTATCGTTTCCCGCTTACCGGAGCCGCGCAGCGAGATCTCGCCGACAAGTTGGCCGCTATACCTGCGCTGCTGGTTGAAGCCAGAGAAAACCTGCGCGCGAGCAATGCCCGCGACCTGTGGGTCTTCGGAACGCAGGAGCTGCGCAACCAAGCGAGCGCATTGGCAGCGCTGCAGGCCGGAACCTTGACAGTGAGCACGCTCGAGGGCCGGCAACACGCGGATGTCGCCGGCGCCACCCCTGCTTTGCGCGCCGCGATAACGGCCGCACTCAATGCCACGAATGATTTCATCGCGTGGCTGGTGCAGCAGGGGCCCGGCAAGACCGGAGCGTCCGGCATCGGTAAAGACAACTACACCTGGTATCAGCAGAACGTGCATTTGGTGCCCTTCAGTTGGGATGAGGAAGTAGTGCTGCTGCGGCGGGAATTGGAACGGGCTTACTCGTCCTTGCGACTGGAAGAGCACAACAACCGCCGCTTGCCGCCGCTCGAGCCGGCTTCAGACGCCGCCACGTTTGACCAGATGGCGAATGCGCGCCTCGATAAGTTCGTTGAGTTCCTCGTCAAGCAAGACATCATCCCCGACAAGCCTTACATCAAAGCGGCGCTGCAGCCGCAGCTCGGGCATTTTATTCCCGAAGCGCAGCGAGTGTTCTTCACGCGGGTCACACACCGCGAGCCCATGCTGTTGCTATCTCATGATTATCATTGGCTGGACCTGTCACGGATGCGCGATGAACCCAACTTTAGTCCCATTCGCCGCCTGGCCTCGCTGTCGAATATCTGGGACACCCGTGCCGAGGGATTTGCCACGGCTTTCGAGGAACTCCTGATGCATGCGGGCCTTTACGACGACAATCCACGCGCCAAAGAACTGGTATGGATCATGCTCGCCAATCGCGCGGCGCGGGGACTGGCCTCCCTGTACGTACAAGCCAACGAAATGAATCTGCAGCAAGCGGGCCAATTTCATGCGACCTGGACACCGCGCGGCTGGGCGGCCGCCAACGATCAGCTTACGGCTTTCGAACAGTTGCTGTATTTGCGCCAACCGGGCTATGGAACCAGCTATGTCACTGGCAAGGTATTGCTTGACCGATTGCTGGCCCAGTATGCACATCAGCAGGATCTTGCCGGCAAGCCATTCGTACTGCGCGAGTTTCTCGACCGCTTCAATGCTGAGGGCATGATTCCCGAGCCGCTGATGGAAACGGAAATGATTTCCTTCGCCGCGCATCTGCCTTAACTACCTGATTGTAGAAGATATAGATGCGCAAAGCCGCTGTACGAGCCCTGCTGGGAGTCGGTTTGGTTCTGGCGCTGGCTGCGGCTCAAGCCGCAGGCCATGCGCCCTTCGAGGTCAAACCCGCGCAAAATGTGCTGCGGCGCTTGCTGGGCGATAGGGCCGCTCAATTCGAGCTGAGCGCGATGCAGGCCGAAGGCGGTCCTGAACGATTTCGCATTTCAAACGCGGACGGGCGGATTAGAGTTGCAGGCACCAGTCCTAGCTCACTGCTGTTCGGGGTCAATTGGTATCTTAAATACATCGCGCGCGTCCAGGTTTCAACTAACGGAACTCGGCTTGGTCCAGCGCGCCCGTGGCCGTTGCCCACAGCCGTCATCGAAAGAAAGGCCGCGTATGCGTACCGATACGCGCTCAACCAAAACGTCGATGGCTACACAGCACCGTACTGGAGTTGGGCGCGCTGGGAGCATGAGATCGATATTCTGGCGCTGTCCGGGATCAATGCCATGATTGTTGAGCGCGGCATGGATACCGTGCTTTACAGGGTGTTTCGCGATGTCGGATACTCCGATGACGAGATTCGCGGCTGGATTACCCAACCTGCGCATCAAAATTGGCAATTGATGGGTAACTTATGCTGCTTCGACGCGCCGATCAGCAGGAAGTTGTTGCAGAGGCGCGCGATATCGGCCCGACAAATCATTGCGCGCCTGCGCGAGCTTGGAATCACCCCGGTGCTGCCCGGCTTTTATGGCATCGTGCCCGCCGATTTCCAGAGAAAATTTCCAGATGCTCACGTAATCGCGCAAGGCGAATGGGCAGGATTTACTCGGCCCGGGTGGCTCGACCCGCGCGGCCCGATGTTCGGCCAACTGGCGGCTTCATTCTACCGCCACCAGCGAGCGCTTTTCGGCGATAGCAGCATCTACGACATGGAGGTGTTCCAGGAGGGCGGGGATTCGGGTGATGTGCCCGTGCCCGAGGCGGCTCGCCAGGTGCAAAATGCGCTGCAAGCAGCCCACCCGGACGCCAGCTGGATGATGCTGGCATGGCAAGGAAATCCGCGCCAAGACTTATTGAGCGGCGTTGATCGCCGGCATTTATTCATCATCGATATCGATCACGATCGGGTGCTGCGCGATGATCGGCTGAAGGATTTTCGCGGCGCTCCGTTCCTGTTCGGCGGCATCTGGGAATTCGGCGGCCGTACGACCCTGGGCGCGAATGTGCAGAATATCACCGGGCGCCTGCGAGGCATTGGAAGTACCAACAGCAACATGGTCGGCACCGCCGTCTTTACGGAGGGGATGGATACCAACCCGTTTGCTTTCGATTTGTTCAGCGAGATGGCATGGCGACAGGAGCCGTTCGACAATGCTCAATGGACCGCGGCCTATGTGCAGCGTCGGTACGGTGCCGCCGATCCGTATGCGCTGGCGGCGTGGAATGGTCTGCTGAATACTGCGTACGGCATCCGCGTCGATGACGTCAAGTTCAACAGCGAACGCGACACGGCACAAGAATCTCTGTTCAACGCGCAGCCCAGCCTCTCGGTAAACCGCGCGTCGAACTGGTCGCCCGAGGAAATTCGTTACGATGCCGCAAGATTCCGGCGCGTGCTGCCCCTAATGTTGCAGGTCGCACCGCAACTGCGCGGCAGCGAAACCTACCAGTACGATCTCGCCGATATAGCCCGCCAGACGTTAGCGAATGAGAGCCGGATGCTATTGCCCCGCATCAAGGCCGCGGTCGATGCTAAGGACCGTTCGCAATACGACACTTTGACCCGGCGCTGGCTAAATCTGATGGATCTGCAAGATGAATTGCTCGCCTCCAGCCGTTTTTTTCTGGTCGGGACCTGGCTTGGCTTTGTCCCGCCGTGGGCATCGACAGCGAAGGAGGGCGCGCGTCTGAACTATGACGCGCGCTCGATACTGACAACCTGGGGCGACCGGAAAGCAAGCGATAGCGCCGATCTGCATGATTACGGAAATAAGGATTGGGCTGGACTCACGCGCGATTACTACCGCCTCCGCTGGCAAACTTACTTCTCATCGCTCGATGTGGAACTTCGCACCGGCGTCCATGGACAAGCCATCGATTGGTTCAAGTTGGGCGAGGCGTGGAATCGCGATTCTCACGCCTATCCCACCCGGCCACATGGCGACACCTATCGCATCGCGACCTCGATTGCCAGATTTTTGCGTCTTGATGTGCGGCTTGCTGAGGTCGCAGACTCCCAAAATTAGCAAACGCACAGACGAGCGTACCGGCGCCGAAAGGTGCCTCGCGATGGTTCGCCGATGACAGCACCATCGGTTCGTAAAGAAATTTTCACACTTCTGTCATGCAGCCCCTGCATCCTCGTGTCCCTTTGACGTCCCCAGCGGTTGAGGATGTCGTCAATTTTGGAGACTTGGCATGCCTCGTAAGAAAACCGCAGTCGCCGCGTTGTTGTTGCTGTTCGCCCAAGGCTTTTACGCCAGCGTGTCCGCTGCCAGCGATGGTGAAGTGGAAGGGCGCATTCTGCGATCTCGCGATTCGCAACCCATCGCAGGTGTCGCCGTGCAAATCACGGAGACGGGGGCGAAGACGACTAGCAGCGCGCAAGGTGCGTACTCTGTCGATCTGCCGCCCGGGGTCTATACATTGGTAGCCGCTCCCTCTGGGGCGCCTCCGATCCAGCGAAGAGTGATGGTAGCCTCGGCGAAAACCGTGCGAGAAGATTTTTCGATTGGCGCTGATATGAGCGCTCTGGAACAGATTATGGTGTTGGCTCAACGCACTCCGATTTCCATCGCGCGAGAGGCGCAGTTTGAGGCGCCTAATTTGGTCAACATCACCACATACGAGGAAATACGCAAGATCCCCGATGTCAGCGTCGCCGAAGCGGTGCGCCGCATTCCGGGGGTCTCATTGGAAACCGATGAGGGCGAGGGACGCTACGTCAATTGCCGTGGCCTTGACGCCGACTTGAACAGCACGACGTTTGGTGGTCTGCGTCTTCCTCCCACCAACAATGCATCGCCGTTCAGCGGATACCGCGCGGTGACCTTGGATTCGATTCCCATCGGTCTGGTGGGCGCTATCACCGTGACCAAATCCAACCTGCCAAGCCAGGACGCCGAAGCACTCGGCTGCACCATCGAAATAACGCCGAAGACGGCGCCGCAAAATGGTGCGCCTTTCATTCAAGGAAACATCGGAGGGGGGTATGAACCCTTGCGAAGCACCCCGATTATCGATGTGGCGGTGACGGCGGGCGGCAGATTCGGTGGTAGCGGCAAACCCACCGATTCCGATGTGAACGCCTACAGCGATCGACCATTTTCGGTGGTGTTGACGGCTACCTATTACGATGACAAGCGCGGTTTCGGTGACGTGGAGCCCTCCTATTACGATGACACCGCAAAAGGCGCGGTCCCGGCGGCAGGAGCGCATCCTTACGACGCCATCAGTGGCATCGATTTTCGGGACTATGAGCTGCATCGCAAGCGTCACGGTTACGGCATGGACCTGGGATATCAGCCCGACGCGAACAACAGTTGGTATCTGCGCGCCTTCGATGCCGGATACACCGAGCTTTATGAGAGGCCATACTTGCATGTAAACATGGACGGCAACACCGTTCAGAACGCAGACGGCAGCATCTCGGATACCTTCAATAGTCCAGGCGCCATTCAAAAGAACTTGCGCGACGAACGTGAGACCTCGCGGGACCGGGTATTCGTGCTGGGCGGGAAGAATATCCTGGACGGCAATATGCTGGATTACCGAGTAGGGTATACCAAGGGCACTTACGATAAGTTTTTCGACGTCAATTCCCGCTACGACTACCAGCAGCCGCCGGGCTCGAACATCGCGACCACCTACAATTTAAGTGGTGCAGGTCACTCACCTAACATTACCATTGCCGGCGCGAGTTATTTGGATCCAACGCAGTATCTATCGGTGGGCGCGAACAACAGCACCGCGGTGAATTTCGACAAGGAATTATCGTTCGCCACCAACTTTGACATGCCCACACATTGGATAGGAGTCGATGCGGAAGATCTCAAAGTCGGTGCGAGCGCGCGTTTGCGCAAAAAGCGAACTACAGCCAATAGTTTGTCCTATCCCAACGTTCCGGGTGCAACTCCCCTGCCGCTGTCCGACGTGGCTTCGAGCGGCCCTGAGACTTATTACGATAATCGCTACCCGATCGGCGTCGACATCGCGCCTGGCTATCTGCAATATCACTTTGGCACCGGCGTCAAAGCCCCAGCCCCTGGTCCCACGGCGCTGTCACCCGACGTGGTCAGCGATCTGCAGCAGTATCTGGATGCCAAGGAGAATGTCTATGCTCTCTACGGACAGTACCTGTTGCGCAACGGCCCTTTCGAGCTCGTGGGCGGCGTGCGCGTCGAGCATACGACTGACAAATCCAATGCGTTTCAAGTGCAGAAGACCTTTGACAATACCGATCCGCTCAATCCTATCGAGACCGACACGGTGACTCCGGTCACCGCAACCAAGAGCTACACCAATTGGTTTCCGGGCGTGCAGGCAAAGTACGAGATTCAACCCAGGCTCCTTATGCGCGCGACCTGGTCCACCACTCTTGCTCGTCCCGGCTTCAATCAGTCCAACGTAGCCGAGACTATCGATTATGGATCGGGCCAGATCGTAGTGGGGAATCCGAATTTGAAGCCCGCAACCGCCAACAGTTTCGATGTGACCATTGAAAAATATCTTGCCAATGCCGGGGTCCTATCGCTGGGTCTTTTCGACAAGCAATTTAAGAATTATATCGTTCCCGACCAAACCGGCACGGCCGCCGGGATCGGCGGCTTGCCGTTGAGAATTTTTACCTTCAACAACCTCGAGGCGGCGCACGCGCGGGGAGCGGAATTTAACTGGGAGCAGCGCTTCACGGGCCTGCCCGGCTTTTTAGCAGGCTTGGGCGCGAGCGCAAATTACACCTTCGTCGATTCGCGCATCGAAATACGTCCGGGTGAGTTTTCGACTCTGCCTTCCGCCTCGAAGAACACGTGGAATGTCGCGGGTTTCTACGAAAAATACGGAGTGAACATGCGGTTGTCGGCTTATTCCACCTCCGCTGATCTTTTTTCAATCGGCAGCCAAAAGTCCGGCGACGTTTACAATTCGACCCGTACTTCAATGGATTTCGGGTCGAGTTACGCGTTTGTCGAGCATTGGGCGGGCTATTTCAATGTGAAGAACTTGCTGAATACACCGCATAAGTTCTATCAAGGTTCCCCCGAGCGGGTGATTCAGCGTGAGTTCTATGATCAGACTTACCTTTTGGGTGTGCGCTTCGACTATTGATCGGCGGCCGGGCTAAAACCATCTTGCTCCTACGTGTCGGGCGAGTGAGGGTCAGTGTCCTGGTTCAGGAATCACAGTCCTAGGCGGTCGAGCTTGGGCTTCTCATACACATCGTCTTCAGCCGGATAGCGCAAATTCGGAAAACCAGCCAGCTTCGCAAGAGACCACAAGATGCTTTCGCCCGCCGGCAGGACGTCCGGCTTCATTGCATAGAGTGGGTCTTGATAAGCTTCAGACGGGGAAATGATTGTGCAGCCCTTGGCTCGGAGCATCGCGATGATATCCGGCAAGAATTCGGCGTTGATTCTGTTCGTGTGCAGAAGGACGACGTACTTGGCGCCACGGCTCAGTAACTGATGCGATAGTCCGTCATAGTACATCGTACGATCCCACAGATGAGCAAGATAAGCGGCACGAAATGCAGACGGATCCGCGTGAGCGTGGGCCTTTCTCCACACCGCATACCGCTGGTTGTAGTACCAATCGCTCGTATCGATACCGACAGCGCCGCTTTGGTAATGATGAGCGGCGAGCCACGCCCTCACGCCGTCTCGCTTCTCTGCCGTGTTGCCTTCTTTGAGATAGGGAAAGCGAAGCCGAGGGGTCCAGCCAGGCATATCCATAAGAAGAGCTTCGCTTCGTTCAATGTCGGAAATGAAAACATCGACTTGGGTGCTCGGCTCATCGAAGTCCAAGTGACTGTAGGTGTGATTTCCAACCTCATGTCCGGCTAGCCCCCAATTCTTTACCAATGTGAGCCCGGCCGGACTATCGACCCTAACTCCTGCAGCATAAAAAATGGATTTGACGTGCGCCTTAGCGAGGGTATGGAGTATGGCTTGGTTCCACGATGCAGCTTGCGGCTGCTCTCGCGGATCAAAGCCGTCGTCAAAGCTCAACGCGATGCTCTGTGCGAAACTAGCCGGCGATATAGCGAGAGCTGCCAAGGTGCCACTGGCAAAAATCCGCAGCACTAGGTGACGGAATGGCTTGGACCTCGGGTACCAGGTCAGGATCGACATTATGTGGGTCTCCTACAACAATGATTCTGACAGTGGCCCGCACGGAGTCGCCCGCGAGGTCTCGGAACACACCAGAGCGTCATGGTGCGCTACCAAGCTCGCTCTGAGTATAAATTGCGCCTCCTGCAATCATGCGGTATTCGATCGCTTTGCACGACGCCGCAATTTTGGACTCCAAGATCGGAAAAGGACGGGCGTGCCTGGATCCGGGGTGCGGCTATGGTCGGTTGCGGGTTACGCCCGAAGAACCTCTTTCAGCCGCGCCAGATCGGCATGGCGCGTGGGAAGATCAGGGCGGTCCGCCGATTGACGTAGATCGCGGAGAATTTCCAGCGAGCGCAACAACACTGGCAGAGGAGGGCCGCTTGCCGTAATGGCGGCGAGGTGTTGTCCATTCAGCACCGCAGCGGGCTCTTCAATGAATCGGGCTACGAGCTTGTCGTGATGTTGAGATGCCGCCTGCGCAAATAGGTCGCACACCTCCAGAAAGCTGCGCACATTGCTTTGGAACCACGAGGCCTCGCGGTGCTCCTCGACTAGAAATAGCAGTTCATCGAGCAAGCTCGTATGCGTCATGGCATCCCGCAGTCGCGCTTGATCCGCAGGCAGCATGAAGGGCATCTTATCGACCAACAATTGCGCGTAGTAGGGATCATTCGCACGGCAAAGGCCGAGCAGAAGGTCGATTTCATTAATGCCGGCGAAATCCCCTGCATTCGCGCCGCGATATTCTTGGCGGCCGACCCGGTACGGCTTGTAATAAGGCCGCACGCTATAGAAAAAGCGCTCAACATTGAGGTCGTCGAATAGACTTTGATTAAAGCGGATCACGCTTTCCAACGCCCTCCTCGCATCCTCGAAGAGGATATCGGCGACTGGGCTCGAGACGCCGAGCGGAATGATGCGAGTCAGCGCATCCGCTGCGCGTTGGAAGGAGAGGATACCGCGCGTGTTTTGATCGATGAACAGGAACTCGTCCGCCAACGAAGTAAAACTCTTGCGTAGTCCTGCAACCGATAGATTATGGGTCGTAAGATGCGCGGTGGCGAAGCGCGGCGCCATACCGATGGAGGCGCCGACATGCAGCGCCAGCGAGGAGGCCTCGGGGAAGGGAGAGCGCTCCTCGCGAATAGGATTGGTTAGTTCATGCCTGCGCAACGCGGCCAGATACATCCCCACATTGCCCAGAACCGAGAAACCGCTCTCAAAGCCATCACCTGTATTACCTTCAGCCAGCAAGTCCACGATAAAGCGATGTCCCTCCTCAAGCAGCCGTTCTTTTAAGTCCATACCGACGCCTAAGACGTGTGCACGATCGCTCTGCGTAAAATAAAGATTCTCAAGATCAGTATTTATTTCAACGAAGGAAGTGCGGATCCACTGCTCGAAAGCCTGAACCCGGGTGCTGACTATGGCCATGTCTGCTTTTCCATGGAGTGATACAGGTTAAGTTGACCGGGCAACTCTAGAGTTTGTGCGTAGACAGCAACAAGCTGGTTTCGCTGGCGGAAATTCCGACAATAAGCCGAGTTCGGCTCAACACCCGATCGAAAGCCTGCAAGTTGTCAGCTTTTATTTCCGCAACAAGGTCCCAACGTCCATTCGTCGTGTATAGGGTGACGATCGATGGATCGCCTCGAAGGGTGCGCAAAACGGCCTCGAGACGGTTGCCCTCCACGGCGATGGTCATCAACGCGGAGATGCGCTGCTCGTCGATGGTGGCGCGCATGCGAATGGTAAAACCCGCGATGGTTCCGTCGCGCTCCAATTTTGTCAGGCGATTTTGCACGGTGCCCCGCGACACCTTCAGTGTCTTCGCCAACAATGTCAGCGGCGTGCGTGCATTGTCGCGTAGCTGCGCAATCAGCCTGCGGTCCAGGTCATCCATCGACGTTCTCCTGTCTCTATGCTAATTCTCTCTGGCGTTATGCGCAAATTACTTCGCATTTAGAGCATTCTGTAGCTTCTTGTTAGGCAAGTCTCCTGCCATTATTTGCGGCATTGCGGTCAGCGCCGACGTCCGGACGACTAAAATAATGGTTGACTACATTGGTGTGAGCGACATTTTGCGTCTCGTCAGGCGGGAGGGGACGGGCCATTTCATCAGCCGTCTGGCAGATGAAATCGAGCGCGATTATGGCCGGTGGGGCGATTTTGAGAAGTCTGCTCGCTTGGCGAGTCACTCCGCAGCCGGTGTCATTGAACTGATGCCGACCAGCGATGGAAATCTCTATTCCTTCAAGTATGTCAACGGTCATCCGAAGAACACAGCGGCCGGCCTTTTGACGGTCACCGCTTTTGGCGTGCTTGCCGACGTGAAAACCGGATACCCCATGCTGTTGTCCGAGCTCACCGTGACTACCGCGCTGCGCACTGCAGCGATGTCCGCCCTCGCGGCGCGTTATCTCGCGCGGTCCGACAGCCGGGTCATGGCACTTATTGGCAACGGGGCGCAAAGCGAATTTCAAGCGATCGGGTTTCATCGCATGTTGGGCATCCGCGAATTGAGGCTGTACGATACGGATCCGAAGGCGACTGAGAAGCTGCAGCGAAATCTGCGTGCAATGCCTGATCTCCATGACCTGCATATTGTGCGTGCCAGCTCTAGTTCGGATGCGTGCAAAGGTGCGGATATCGTCACTACCGTGACCGCCGACAAACGCAATGCCATCATTCTGACGCCGCCGATGATTTTGCCCGGCATGCACTTGAATGCCGTAGGTGGAGATTGTCCCGGCAAGACCGAATTGCATCCGGATATACTGCGGATGAGCAATATCAGCGTGGTGGTCGAGTACGAGCCGCAATCACGGATCGAAGGCGAGATTCAGCAGATGGACTCGCAATATCCAGTCACTGAATTTTCGGATCTGGCACGGGGCGTGAGCTCTGGGCGCGTAAACGCTTCGCAAGTCACGGTGTTCGATTCGGTCGGATTTGCGCTGGAGGACTATTCGGCATTGCGATTCCTGCATCAGCTGTTGCACGAAGAGCGGGGGGCGGCGCGGCAAATAGATCTTGTGCCGGAGCTTGATGATCCCAAAGATCTTTACGGCGGGACGCTGGGAGGCCGAGCGCCGGCCCGCCTGCGCAAAACCGCCTAAGCATGCCGATGAATAGGCATGTTTCACTGATCGGCGCGCCGAGCGACGTCGGGGCAGGTACCCGCGGCGCATCGATGGGCCCGGAGGCGCTCCGCGTGGCCGAGATCGCGGCCGTGCTCACCTCGCAGGGCCTCGATGTATGCGACCGCGGCGATTTGCAAGGACCAACGAACCCGTCACGGGGGCCGGTAGACGGTTATCGTCATCTCGCTGAAGTGACGCGGTGGAATCTCACAGTACACGACGCGGTGGCCGCGGAGCTGGCTCAGGCTCGAATGCCGATTCTTTTGGGCGGCGACCACTGCTTGAGTATCGGATCGATCAGTGCGGTGGCGCGTCACTGTCGGCAAGAAGGCCGAAAATTGCGGGTCCTATGGTTGGATGCCCATGCAGACTTCAATACCCATATCCTGACGCCGAGCGGCAACCTGCACGGCATGCCGGTGGCATGTTTATGTGGATACGGACCTGCGGCTCTCACGCAAATGTCAGGTGAGATCCCGGCGCTTGCCCCAGCAAGCATGCGATTGATCGGCATACGCAGCGTTGACCAGGGCGAGAAGCGATTTGTGCATGATGCCGGCCTCGAAGTCTTCGACATGCGATACATCGATGAGCGCGGCATGCGGCACACGCTGGCCAAGGCGCTGGACTCGCTCGGCAGCGATACTCATTTGCATGTGAGCTTCGATGTGGACTTTCTGGATCCGGAGATTGCCCCTGGCGTAGGCACCGCCGTGCCCGGCGGCCCCTCCTATCGGGAAGCGCAACTGTGCATGGAGATGGTTGCGGATTCGGGGCAGATGGGTTCTCTCGACATCATGGAGTTGAATCCGTCCCTGGACCTTCGCAATCGAACCGCCGTCGTAGCGGTGGAACTTGTCGCCTCACTGTTCGGCAAAAGTACCTTGATGCGTCGTGAGCAAAAGCCTTATGCGGCATTAGCTGGGGCAAGGCATTGAATTCGTAGTTGACCGGTTAATCTCTCCAAAGCCGAGCGTATCGGCAGGGACTTCAGACGCCGTAAAAGTGGGTATAGCCCGGCTACAACAGCGCGTCGATCGCTGCGCGCTCCTCAGCGGAGAGTTTGAGTTCGAATATGCTCAAGTCCTGGCGCATGTGCAATTCGGAACGGGTTCCGGTCAACGGTACGACGTCACTTTGCGTCAAATACCGCAACAGGATCTGGGCCGGCGTGCGAGCGTGCTGAGCTGCCAATCCGGCGATCGCCGGATGGCCAAGTAGGTGTGGGTTTGCCGTGAGTGTCCAAAAGCTCTGGTAGATGATCCCATTTGCGGTGCAGAATGCGCGTATCTCGCGGTCGTAGCGCGTGTCGGCGTAGAAACGATTCTGCACGACGCTGGGTTTGATGAGCGCCGAATGAAACAGCGCTTGTAGCTCACTGAGCTGGTAGCAGTTGCTGATCCCCAGACTCCGGATGCCGCCATCCGCGACTCCGGTTTCCATGGCGCGCCATGCTTCCCTGGTTTGCTTCGGAGTCGTTAGCGGCGAATGCAGTATTAGGCAGTCAAGATAAGTGGTACGCAAATTTCGCAGCGAGACGGCGAGGGATTGTGCCACCTGCTCGGACAGCGCCGCCTTCGGATCGTAGGGAACGTTCAACGGGTCTTGCCCGGATAGGGGCGTGAACTTGGTCTGAAGATACAGTTGAGTGCGGGTGAGAGAGCCCTCTAGACACGCGGCGACGCCGGCGCCGACACCGGCTTCCTCGTAGTGCTTGGGTTGACACGCAGTATCGATGCCCCGAAATCCTTGCTGAATTGCCCTGCTGACCAGGTGCGAGGTGCTGGCCTTTTTCCAGGCAGTCCCGTAAATGATTCGGACTTCGCGCGCGTTCGGCATTGTAGGTACTCGCTTTGTTGTCGTTACAATTTTAGCCAGCGGTGTGCAGTAACGCGAGAGAACGGGGTGCGAGTGGGGTGAGCTAATCCACAACCCTGAGTTGTATACTGCCAGCGCGTCGGATGGTGCGCGGCGGCGGATTTAACGGCAAAATCTGGGCTGAGGCTAAGACAGAGTGCAGTGGGCGCTGTTCCTCCGCTGCCTGCCAGGCCGGCCCGTAGCGCTCGGCTCGACTAATCGCCGGTGAACCGGCCGCGTCGCATTTCCGATTTATAATTCCCTGTCCCCGTTGGGTTTGGAATCCGACGTTTTTTGAGCATGGCTAATGAGGAATTGCGATGAGCACGGCCCCGGAACCGGTTGGTACTATAGGCGTCGCATTGGCTCACGCCGCCCGGCTGTTGGAAAGCCGCCCCGATCTGGCCGCGCAGCAGGCCGTTGAAATCCTCAAGTCGACGCCCGGCCATCCTCTGGCAACGCTGCTTTTGGGAGTGGCGCGGCGGGTCTGCGGCGAGGGCAACGCCGCGCTCAAAGTATTGCAACCGCTCGCCGCGCTTCACCCCCAATGGGCCCTGGCCCACTACGAGCTGGCTCTGGCATATGGTGAAAGTGAGCGCAGCGCCGACGCGTTGGATGCGCTGCATAGCGCGCTCGCACTGAAACCGGAGATGGCGGACGCGTGGCGCGCGCTTGGCGATCAGCTTTCGATCGCGGGCGACAGCGCCGGCGCCGATGCCGCCTATGCCCAGAACATCAAGGCGTCCACCCATGACCCGCGATTGCTCAAGGCGGCAGCCGCGCTGTGTGAAAACCAGATTCCGCAGGCTGAAGCGCAGCTGCGCGCACACCTCAAGAAACATCCCACCGATGTTGCCGCGTTGCGCATGTTGGCGGAAGTGGCGGCGCGGCTGCAGCGTTACCACGATGCGGAGGCGCTACTGGCGCGATGTCTCGAGCTGTCGCCGAGCTTCACTGCCGCTCGGCACCATCATGCCATCGTGCTGCATAGACAGAACAAGCCCGCCGCGGCCTTGCAGGAGGTGGATGAATTATTGGCCAAAGAGCCGCGCCATCCCGGCTACAACAATCTGAAAGCGGCAATCCTCGCGCGCATCGGTGAGTTGGACGAATCGATTGAAATTTACGGCGGCCTGCTCGCTCAATATCCGGCTCAACCGAAAATTTGGATGAGTTACGGTCACGCACTCAAAACCAAAGGCCGTGAACAGGAAAGCGTCGCGGCGTACAAAAAGAGTATTGAACTGCTGCCCAGTCTCGGCGAAGCATATTGGAGCCTGGCGAACCTCAAGACCTCTCCCTTTGCGGAACAAGATCTGGCATCGATGCGTGCGCAATTGGCAAACCCCGGCATCGGGGACGAGGATAGATTTCATCTGAATTTCGCCTTAGGCAAGGCTTTGGAGGACCGCGGCGCGTATGCCGAGTCCTTCGAGCAGTACGCGCTCGGCAATCGATTACGGCGCACGCAGATCTCCTATAATCCCGATGAGATGACCACGCATGTGGCGCGGGTCAAAGCCTTGTGCACGGCCGCGTTTTTTGCCGATCGATTGAGCTTTGGTGCCGCGGCGCATGACCCGATTTTTATCGTGGGCTTGCCGCGCGCGGGCTCGACTCTACTCGAGCAAATCTTGTCGAGTCATTCACAAGTTGAAGGCACGATGGAGCTGCCGGACATCCCCGCGATCGCCAGAACACTGTCGCAACTCGGCAAGCACTCCGCCGAAGGATACACGGCAGTACTGGCAACTTTAACTGCCAGCGAATGTGCCGAGCTTGGCGAGCGTTATCTAGCCCAAACGCGCATTCAAAGAAAAACCGCAGCACCGTTTTTTATCGACAAATTGCCAAATAATTTTGCTCATATCGCGCTGATTCGACTGGCGTTGCCGCATGCCAAGATCGTTGATGCGCGCCGCCATCCACTCGGGTGTTGCTTCTCCGGCTTCAAACAACATTTCGCGCGCGGCCAAAACTTTACCTACAGTCTGGAGGACATCGGTCGGTATTATCGCGATTACGTGGAATTAATGGCTCATTTCGACTCTGTACAGCCGGGGCGAGTTCATCGAGTCATCTACGAATCGATGATCCAAGACACGGAGGGTGAAGTTCGTCGACTGTTGGACTATTGCGGCCTGCCGTTCGAAGAGAGCTGTCTGCATTTTTTCAAGAATGATCGGGCGGTGCGGACCGCGAGTTCACAGCAAGTTCGCAGGCCGATTTTCCGCGACGGCGTTGATCACTGGCAGCACTACGAACCTTGGCTTGGGCCCCTGAAGCAGGCTCTCGGAAACGTCCTCAATGCCTATCCCCGCGCCCCTGAGTTTTGAATATAGATCGGGAATGACGTACCCTCCAATGGATGGTAGGCGCGAAAGCGCCAAAATAGGCATGAATGCCGGAATATAGGGGTGGGGAATGACACGTAGCCGACAGCGAAAACTCAGGCGTCTTCGGGCGAAAACTGGCCAACGGATGATGTGGGCGATGTTGCCTGTGGGGTCGGCGCTGCTCGGCTGCATGCAGCTTGCGCAGGCCGCGGATACCAGCGATACCGGCACACTGGCGGAAATCGTGGTTACCGCGCAGAAGCGAACCGAGAACCTGCAAGACGTGCCAGTCAGCATTCAGGCTTTCAGCACGAAGAAGTTGGAAGAACTGGGCATCAACAGCTTTGATGACTACGCCAAATACCTGCCCAGCGTTTCATTTCAGAAGGTCGGCAGTCCGAGCGTTGAGCATACGTATATGCGCGGCGTCTCCAGCGGCGGAGATGGCAACCACTCCGGCTCCCAGCCTAGCGTCGGCATGTATTTGGACGAGCAGCCGATTACGACCATTGACGGCAACCTCAATGTTCATATCTACGATATCGAGCGCGTCGAAGCGTTGGCCGGCCCGCAAGGAACCCTGTATGGGGCCAGTTCACAGTCGGGAACCATTCGCATTATAACCAACAAGCCGGATCCGAGCGGCTTCAAAGCCGGCTACGACGTGGGCGTGAACCAAGTAGCTCATGGCGGCGTCGGCTACAGCGTCGAAGCGTTTGCCAATCTCCCGCTGACTGATTTCGCAGCCATTCGCCTGGTCGGTTGGGATGTGCATGATGCGGGTTATATCAACAATGTGCATGGAGCGGTAACCTTCCCCACTTCTGGCATTGCGTTCGACAACTCGGCCTTGGTGAAAAATCACTACAACACCGTCGAGACCAAGGGTGGCCGCGCCGCTCTGAAGGTCAATATCAACGATAGTTGGACGATTACGCCTACCGCCATGGGCCAGGTGCAGCAAACCGATGGCGACTTCGCCTACAACCCGGCCCTCGGTGATTTGAACGTGCAGCATTGGTTTCCGCAAAGCATTCACGACTCGTGGGTTCAGTCAGCGCTCGCCGTCGAAGGTAAGATCGGCAATTTCGACCTGGTTTATGCGGGAGCGTATTTGACCCGCAACACTCACGAACAGAACGATTACACCGACTACTCGTTGTTTTACGACAGCGCGTACGGAAAATATTTCGTGGACAATGCTGGGAATCTAATCAATCCTGCGCAAACCATTATCGGCCGAGATCACTACACTAAATACAGTCACGAACTGCGCGTTTCCTCCCCGAAGGAAAACCGCTTCCGATTCGTCGGCGGGTTATTTCTCGAGCGGCAGGTGCATGAGATCCTTCAAGACTACGTCGTTAACAACGGCGATCCCCTGGGGTCCGTAGCGCCAAACGATGTTTCCGTTCCAGGGTGGCCGGGTACCCTCTGGCTGACCAATCAAGAGCGCGTCGATCGAGATCGGGCTGTATTCGGCGAGTTTACGTTTGATTTTACCAATGCGCTCTCGGCGAGTGCGGGGCTGCGGCACTTCACTTACGATAACAACCTGCAGGGCTTTTACGGGTTCAGCTCAAATTACAGCTCGCATACCGGGGTGGCCATCTGCGCTAAGCCATTCGTGCCTTTTCACGGCGCACCGTGCAGCGACCTCAACCGAGGTACCTCAGGCTCCGGTAATTCGCCAAAAATAAATCTGACCTACAAAATTGACCATGATCGAATGGTCTACGTCACCTATTCGAAGGGGTTTCGACCCGGCGGCGTCAATCGCAACGGCGGTGGGACGATTCCGCCTTATCAACCGGATTATTTGAAGAACTACGAGATTGGCTGGAAAACAACTTGGTTCGACAACCGATTGCGGTTCAATGGGGCGTTTTTCAGGGAAGACTGGTCGAACTTCCAATTCTCCTACCTCGGGGCGAATTCGCTCACTATCGTTACCAACGCAGGACAAGCGAGGATTGATGGATTGGAGGCAGACTTGGAGTTCGCTGCAACTCAGAACTTCACCATGAGCGGCGGGTTCTCGCTGCTTGATGCCAAACTCACGCAAACGTTTTGCGGAGATCCGAGTGTATGCGGTGCGCCCGGCTTTAATCCAGGCACGTACGAGCAGTATACGGCGTCCGGAACGCGGCTGCCGGTCACGCCCAAGTTCAAGGGTAATATCACCGGCCGGTATTCCTTTCCGATCGGGTCCTACAATGGACACGTCCAGGCCTCGGCCGTTCATGTGGGGGAGCGCACCAGCGATTTGCGCACGCTGGCGGCCAATGCATTGGGCGATGAGCCTGCGTACACGGTTGTTGATTTTTCGGCGGGAATGGAAATTAAGAGCTTTCATTACCAGGTATATGTCGACAATGCATTCGACAAGCGAGCTGTTCTCAATAAATACGCGGAATGCGACGTTTTGCTGTGCGGCGCGATAGCTAAATACATTGTGCCCAACCAGCCACGCACCGTCGGCGTGAAGTTCGGACAGAAGTTCTGAAGCGAGCGATAGGCGTCTACGCGCGCCTGTGCCCCCAAGCGTTGCTGCCGCGAATTGAGCGGGGAAGCGTTGCTTGAAATGAGATGCGTGGTAAGTGTTGCCGCGCCTCGATCATTTTCGGCATAAACGACACTGCAGCGCGTGTCAGTTGGCGCGGATTGCCGTCGCAACCGGCAAGCGCGCAGCGCGCAGTGCCGGAAGCAGCCCACCCATCAGGCCCATCCCAAGCGCCCATGCGATGCCAATTAACCCTAAGGCCGGCGTCACCGCCAAGCGAAAGTTATAGCCGAAGGGACTTGCCGACAGTCCATTGAAAAGCGCCCATGCCAGCGCACCTCCCAGTAGCGCGCCCGGCAAGGCAAACAACAGCGACTCGCAGAGAATGGCGGCGCCGATCGCGCCGGAGCCGAATCCGATCGCACGCAATGTGCCGAATTCCCGGCGACGCGAGTCGACAATCGCGTACAGAGAATTCACCGCGCCGAGCGTAGCGCCAATGGCCATGACGGCGCCGACGAAGTAGCTGGCGAAATCCAGAATGCCTTTCAGCTGTTTGAGTTGCGCTTCCACCACCTCGCGCTCGTGCCGAACTTCCAGATGCAGCGTTGGATTGGCCTGCAGCGCGTCACGAAGCACGCCGTAGTCCGCCGGCGTTTTCAGCATGGCCGAGACCAGAGTGTAGGTGTTGCGGTTGAAGGTCGACATCAGGATATCGACGTCGGTGTACAGAATGCACTGCTGCGACTGGCCCTCGTCAAAGTGGCCGACGACGGACCAATCGATGCCGCGAATCGAGCGCCTGTCGCCGATTTCGAAGCCGCTGAACTGACGGCGGCAGGGGTTGTTGGCAATGAACTCATGCAGGCCGCGCTGAAACATGCGCCCGGCAGTAAGGCGGATTTCCGGTCGGTACTGTGTGAAGGTGGGAGTCGTGCCGATTAGCGGAAAGAAGATCCGGGTACCTGTGACGCGCCTTCTGGCCTCAATGGGCACCATCAAGTCGAACACTACGATAGGTTCGCCAGCGTTGCCCGTCTTTATGCTTGGCAAGCCCCGAGCGGTGACGGCTTCATCCCTGGGGATGCTGCTCTGACTACCGAACGCGCCGGTGCTGTTCAGTATCACCGGATCCTCGCGTACATCCCCCATCGACTGGCGCCGCACTCCGGCGCCCATCGCGAGCATGGACACCAGCACGCCCACCGCGCACGTTACGCCGATGATGATCGTCAGAACCGACCCCAGCCGCTGCCCGGCGGACGATAGGTTGATGCCCACTATGCCAAAAAATTGTCGGATGAAATTCATGCCGTTCAAGTTAGCCGCTTGCCAACGCGGTCGCGATCCTAAGTCGCGCCGCTAAGACCGCCGGGACCGCTGCGCTGATCAGTGCCACTGCCACGGCGAGACTTAAGCCGACTGCGACGACGATGGTAGGCATGGAAAGCCCTTGCATGATTGCCGTAAGCGGAAGCACGACGGTCGCCAGCGCCAGCCCAAATCCCGCAGCAGCGACGCATACCAGCAAAGCTTCAGCCAGGATGATCAGGAACACCGCGCGATCGGTAAAACCGACCGCCTTGATAACCGCAAACTCCAACGAGCGCTCGCGTACCGATTGCATCAGCATGGTGGCAGTCGCAAACAGCAGTGCCGCGAGCACTGCGCCGACGATGGCGCGAATGAGGAAATTCATGTCCCCGATCGACTGCGTCTGGGATTGCGCCAGCTCCAGCAATGACTCGGTTTTCGTCTCCTGGGGAGAATTGACGAAGCGCCGGTCGATTTCGTCGGCCACCGTCGCTGCCTGCGTTGCATCCGAGATCGCCACGTTGAAGTGTTGCACAGTGCCCTTGCCAAGCACGCGAGCCTCGTCGAGGTAGGCCAAATTGATCACGATGATGTATCGCGCGCCACCGACGTCGCTGTCGGTGAAGGTGCCCACAACATCGAACGCCCAGTTGGTCGATCCACTTACCTGCGCCGTATTGGACATCAAGGGGATGCGATCGCCGATTTTCCAACCATACTTATCGGCTAGCTCCTTCCTGACCAATGCGCTCGTGCGCAGTTTCTGCAAGGCCGCGACATAGTCGGGGGCGATCGTATAGGTAAACGCGGATGGCCAATCCCCGACCAGACCGATCGCGACCACCGCCAACCGGTCCGAAGGCTTTTGATAGGTGGCTCCGAAAATGTCCACGGGGACAACCAATTTCACGCCAGGTACGGAGTTGATCTGCTCGATCAAACCCGAAGGCAGCGACTCGGCAAGAAAACTCAAGCGGCTATGCACGATGAGCAGATCCGCGCGCGCGGCGGCGGATGCATGATCCACACCGGTTTTCAGACCTTGGAGCATACCGAAAAGAGCAAACGCGATACTGACTTGTAAGAAAATCAGTACAGTCCTTGCGGGTTTACGCCATATGCCGGACCAAAAGAGCGGTAGAAATCTCATGCGCTGTCCGGGATCAATTTCCTGGATCTACAATACGCCTGGCCGGCTTAAACCTGCCTTTATGGAACTCGCTAGGATCGAGCTGCGCAGATGAGAGCGAACGCCTTCATATCAACGCTCATTAGCCTTTACAGGCGGGTCTGGAAGCGCTTTTCGATAGGGAAATTCAGGACCGCGGTGCCGGCACGTGATAGCGGCCGCTTGCGAGCAAAAGTTTCCCATCGCCCTTATCTGCTCGGGTGATAACTGGGCGAGGGCGGCGGGCGAGGCAAGCCGCTTCTCGGCGAGCCAAGCGAGCATTGCGGCCTGGAAACTATCGCCCGCGCCCACCGTGTCAGCCACGATGACTTTGACCGCGGGGACATCGATGCGGCCGGCGGACCTAGAGTAGAGACTGGCACCGCGCGCCCCCCGCGTCACGACTAGCAATGAGCAATGTGCGGCTAACCAGCGTTGCGCAATCACGCTGTCGTCGACATCCGCATTATAAATCGTCTTGAGGTCCTCTTCGCTGACTTTGATCAAATGCGCCAGCTTTGCGAAGGATTCGACGGACACGCGCCATCGTTCGATATCGGGCTCGAATGCGGTCCGAACATTGGGGTCAAAACTGCTGATGATACCTTTCGGAGCCTCTCTCAGCAGATCCAACAGCATTGCCGAAGATTGCCGCGACACAATCGGTATGGAGCCAACATGAATGCCGCATATCGATTCCCAATGCGGCTTGATCGTCTCAGGATCAGGGTGAAACAATGCTGAATCAAGACCATGGAAGGCATACCGCGCGTTGCCTTGTGCGTCCACATCGACCATGGCGAGCGGAGTAGCCTTGCCCGTTCGGCGCAGGAAACGGCCATCGACCCGTTCCGCCGCCAACCGCAATTCGAGCAGCCGTCCGAGCGTGTCAGGCGCGAGCTCTGTTGCTAACGACACAGGACAACCGAGCCGAGCAAGCCCGATGGCGACGTTATGCGGGGAGCCGCCCGCCTTGGCTGACAGCGATACCTTGTTCGGACTGGCAGATCCGCTTGGATCGATCAGGACGTCGTACAACGCCTCACCGCAAACCAAATACATGATGTCCTTCTGACGCGGGCACGGCGCCGTTAACGGTATTTTTTAGCATACAACACGTAGACTATCCTAACCGGCACTTGGACGAACCGCCGCCCCGGGTGCCGGTGCCTAGCGCAAGGCGCGATTCCTCAAGGAGAGCGTATGGTCATTTTTCCTTTCTACCACGGGATTCCTGTCGTTCTCGGTGCAGTTGAATTCCAGCATACGGTTCGCGCCTTTCTGTCGCACGTACTTCAAGGTCATTTGCCAAGGACCGACTAATGCGACGGGATCTGCGAGCGTGTCTGCGTCGATCAGCCTTAGGCGCTCGGCGAATGCGGCGTGGAAATGCGCAATGTCGCCGGGTTGACCGAGGCGAAAGGCGCGGAGGCGCTGGATATCAATAAACGCACGGTGCGCCGCGATTGGCAACGCGCGCGCTGCTACGCGCGATTTGGACCGATTGATAAATGCTCGTTTCTTATCAACTGCACGGTTCCTTTCCAAGAATCCGTGGTCATAGACCATGCCAAAGTTCCCCTGTCCCCCCCGACCTGTGGCCGGAATTCTCCGAACTGTTGCGTGCCGTGCTCGAGCTGCCTGCCGAGCAACGCGCACCGTGGCTCGATACTTTGCCGCGGCGGCATACGATATTGCGTTCCGGACAGGCGAAGATAAAGTGCAAGCGTCTCTTACTCCTTACTTAACGGCGCCGCGACGACACCCGGCCGCCGCACTGACAGAATTGAGGCCGGGAAATGCGTCTTCGAGCGGAGGCTAGACGTGGCGGCGTGGCTAAAGTGTGTCGCTGGGCGACGGATCGCTCCTCCGCTATGCCGCACGCACACCTGATGATCCGGCCCGCCTGACATCGCCGCTGCCGCAACAACCTTCAAGACAATCGTTGCCTTCGATAGCGCCCAATGACGCGCAATACGGCCTGCCGTACGGTTCAGCTTTCAGCAGTCGAGCAGGTAATTAGTTCTTCAAAAAACCGAACCATCCACGGCGTGTGCCCGCACCCCGATCTGATGAAGATGCCGCAGCCCTGTTCAAAAAGAAACGCAGCATTTCTTCACTGGCATCCGGCCCTTTGCGGTCAGAATAGCTACCCCTGGGACTGCCGCCGAACCAGGTGTGCCCACCACCCTTGACGAGCCAATGTTCGGCGGCGAGTTCACCTGCCGCATCGAGGTATTTTGTACGCGTACAGGCTCGCCCCTTTTCGAGCGACTCTTCGGACGGCTGGGAAAGCAGCGGCCGTGGCATGCTCCTTATCCACTGCGTGATGATTTGCTCGCCATTCTTCGGATGCACAGTGCTGTCTTGGTCACCGTGAAAAACAATGATAGGTACAGCCTTTCCGTCTAGCGGCTCTGTCGTCATACCGCCATCGCGCATAGCAGTGATGGCGCCGAACAGGTTCTGCGCGGATCGATACGGCATCCCGGCTGAAACCCCGACCGCTGCATATAGTTCGGGGTAAGTGGCGGCCATGGTAACGGCCATTGCGCCGCCGGCTGAGAGGCCTGCGATAAAAACTCGCTTCTCATCGATGTGGTAGGTGTCCATCACCTCACGGGTGATGCCGGCGATTATCGAGGGCTCGCCCTGATCACGCTGCTGATCATGCGTATCGAACCAGTTCCAACACCTCATTGGGTTCGCCGATTTCGGCTGCCCAGGGTACACCACGAAGCACAGCTGCTTGTCGGCCAACGAGTTCATGCACGTGCCGATGGCAAAATCCTCAGGATCCTGCGAACAGCCGTGCAGCATCACGATTAACGGCAGTGGCTGGCCGTGGTAGCCACTCGGCACATGCACGTTATACGTGCGCGTGCCGGCGCTGTTGGTAAATGAGCGATCGACGAATTTGCCCAATGCGAGATCTCGGGAGCGGGCCATGAGCTCAGTGTAGATCATCCTTGCGCCTCGATGCAGCGGCAACACGGGCGCTTATTGCAGTGAGGTTCCCGGGGGCGCATGATTCAAAAAACAGGGCTTTGCGTCTGGTCATAAAGAGACTAGCCAACAGCGGGAGAAAGTGAACGTGACTGACAAAAGAATCGCGATGGTGACGGGTGGAATGGGGGGCTTGGGCGAAGCTATTTGTATGAAGTTGGCGGCAATGGGGGATACGGTTATTTCGACGTATTCACCAACCAACATGAAATCCGAACAGTGGCTGGCCGGCATGAAGACGCAAGGCTTTTCGTTTTACGCCTACGCCTGTGACGTGACGGATTGGAAATCTTGCGAGGCCTGCGTTGAACACATCACGAAGGAGATCGGTCCGATCGACGTGCTGGTCAACAACGCCGGGATTACCCGCGACATGACCTTCAAGAAAATGGATTGCGTCAATTGGAATGTGGTGATGAGTTCGAACCTAACGTCTGTTTTCAACATGACCAAGCAAGTATGCGATGGCATGATTGAGCGCGGTTGGGGGCGCATCATCAACATCTCTTCGGTCAACGGCCAGAAGGGTGCATTCGGCCAGACGAACTATTCGGCCGCGAAAGCCGGCATGCATGGGTTCACCAAGGCATTGTCGCTGGAGGTCGCGCGTAAAGGCGTCACCGTGAACACGATTTCGCCCGGTTACATT
Organism: Gammaproteobacteria bacterium; assembly: GCA_025355165.1. Taxonomy (GTDB): domain Bacteria; phylum Pseudomonadota; class Gammaproteobacteria; order Steroidobacterales; family Steroidobacteraceae; genus Bog-1198. Next base: position 60,488 of record JANYAD010000048.1, read on the forward strand.
GGTACCAAGATGGTGATGGCGATTCCACGGGAGGTTTTGGATTCTAAAATAATTCCGCAAATTCCGATGGGACGGCTTGGCAAGCCCGAAGAGGTCGCAGGACTGGTTGCCTACCTGGCGAGCGAGGAAGCAGCATTTGTTACGGGCGCGAATATCGCGATCAACGGCGGCCAGCATATGCAATGAGCATGCTAACGCTGTAACACGTAGCTTCCCGGCGCATCTTCCAGCACTGCGTATCCCGCGGCGGCGTTGCCGACCTGCGGTGACGGTGTGTCCATGGCACCCGAGTGTGCGGTGAGCCATGCCTGCCAGGTCGGCCACCATGAGCCCTGTTGCAGCTCCGCTTGGTCCTGCCATTGCTCGGGGGTCAAAACTCTTTCCGCGTCTTTCCACGTCAGCGCCCGGAATCTTCGCTTCGGGTTTTCAGGGCCGCAGACGATGCCGCCGTTATGACCGCCGCTTACCAGTGCAAAGGTGTAGTCCACCGATCGTGTTAATGCGCGAACCTTGAATGTCGAGGTCCATGGCGCGACGTGGTCCGCCTCGGTGCCGAGCACAAACATCGGCAAGGTGAGTGCGTTTAGATTGACGATCTCGCCATTGACCTTGAAACGGCCCCCTGCGAGATCATTCTGCAAATACAGCTGTTTTAAGTATTCACTGTGCATACGGCTGGGCATACGCGTGCCATCGCTATTCCAAGCCATTAAGTCATTGAGCTTTTCCCGCTTGCCTTTGAGGTAGGTATTGACGGCTGGATTCCACAGCAAGTCCCGAGAGCGCAGCAGGGTGAAGGAAGCGCCCATTTTGTCGCTGCTGAGTACGCCGGCTTTATGCATCACTGCTTCTAGCATCGAGAGCTGACTGGGGCTGATGAACAAGGACAATTCACCCGGTTCGCTGAAATCCGTCTGCGCCGCGAACAAGGTCACCGACGCCAGACGCTCATCGCCGCGACGCGCAAGCTCCGCCGCTGCGATCGACAGTAAAGTCCCGCCGATGCAGTAACCCACGGCATGAACCTTTGCGTGCGGCACGATCGCGCCCACGGCACCTAGAGCATCGCGTATCCCTAGGTTGTGGTAATCGTCCATACCGAGATTGCGATCGGTGGCTTGTGGGTTCTTCCACGAGATCATGAATACCGTGTGACCCTTATCGACTAGGTAGCGAACCAGCGAATTGCTCGGCGATAGATCGAGGATGTAAAATTTCATGATCCATGCCGGCACTATCAAGATCGGCTCGGCGTGGACTTGGGGCGTATTCGCGCCATACTGAATGAGTTCGATCAGGTCGTTGCGGTAGACAACCTTGCCGGGTGTGACGGCAAGGTTTTCGCCTACCTTAAATTCCCCACTCCCGGTGGGGGCTTTATGATTGAGCATTGCGTCGGCATCTTCGAGCCAATTCTTAAACCCGGCCACCAGATTTTGTCCGGATTGCGCCCGAGTGAACTCCAGCAGTTCCGGGTTTCCGAGAAGATAATTAACGGGCGAAGCAGCCTCGAGCAATTGCCGAGAGGTGAATTTGACCAGATCTGCACTGCGCTGGGGAATGCCGGGGACTTCAGCCGTTGCCTGGGTTACCAATTGCTCCCAGTTTAGGTAACTCCGTGCCATGACATTGAACGGCCACCGGGTCCAAGCTTCCGCTGCAAATCTTTTGTCGTCGTTTGCCGGCGCGGTCGGCTTGCCCTCTGCCGCCTTGAGGAGGAAGGAAAAATTATCGGCGATTGCCTGAAAAGCGCTTTGCGCCAGTTCGGTCTGTTTCCCCGGCGACTGGGCTAGATTGAGATACCAATCCCACCACGCTTGGGCATAGTCATCGGGAGCGAGCCCCCCGGTGACGGCAGCCAACTGCGCTCGCATCTCGCGCGCAAGTTGCTCTTGTGTATTGTTTGGGATCGATTCAGCCACCCTAGCCTCCTTTGCCCATCATAGTCCCAGGTGGCCGAAGCTTGGGCAAAAAAAAGGGCGACTCGGTCGCCCTTTCCGCTATCGCGCTAGCACCAAAGTTACGCGGCTTTTTTTGCCGTATCGGCAACCTTTGCGCCGGCTTCGTCGAAAAACTTGGTGACGTTGCCCTGCGTTTCGGACGCAATCTGCGTGAACTCTTCCGCCCTGGCCCGCAACTTCTCGCTGAACGTGGTGTTCAATTTGGTTTGTTGGCTGACCAGATCGGCTACCGATTTCGGCTCGCTGCTGGTCTTGGCGTGCGATAGGGTCCAATCCAGGTAGTCACCGGCAACGGCGAACTGGTATCGGGCCAGGCGCTCGATTGTCTTCAGGCTATTCTGTTGGGCCGCAATGATTGGCGCGAAGGCCTGGCGATAGGTATCGAACAGAGCGGTAAAATCGAGGGTGGGCTGGGTCATGGTGATCTCCTGGTCAATGGCACGTGTCTTAGTGGCGCCATTATACACACAAAAGTATGCAGTGCAAAATGAATCTTTGCGCGTCGACTTGAATAACTGGTTAAACTATAACTACATGATGTATATGTATTTTAGTGTAGTTTGCATCTATAAAGGGTTCACAAACCAAGTGACTATTAACGCGGTGCCGTAAATATCGTGCCAGGGAGAGCGGATTGATAGATATCAGGCTGTATGTGCGCCGGCTGGAGCATTTCGCAGAAGACTGCGGCGTTCCCGTGGTTCGAAATTGCCTGCAAGCGAACGTCTTAGGGCGGGTCGAGCAGCGGCGCATCGTGCTGCGCACCGGGCTGAACCTCGAACAGCAGTTATTGACGCTGGTGCACGAACTGACTCATCTGACGATTCACCGCAATGCCCGACCCTCCATCAACCGCACCATTTGCGAGTACGAGGCCGAAGCGGTGGAAAGATGGGTGGGCGCCGCTCTCGGCGTGAGGCCGTGGGTCGATGATGAGTTCGACGCATCGAGCATCACTGACGATCTACTGGCGTGTTCGGTTTTGCGAGTTCGATGGGCGGCCTGCAAGCTGCTGAACGTCGCAAGAGCAAGCGATATTCCTGTGGATGAGATTCAACTAGAGACGCAAACCCCCGTCGAGGTCGATGCATCGTCCCGTGAAAAAATCATTTTCAATGATGAACTGTGTGGCATGCGCGATTTCATCGGGTTGACCGAGCCGCTTTAGCGGCACCGGCGCGATCACCTTTTCCAGCACTTCGGGCTTCATCGAGGCCAAGATATCGGTGTGCGTGAATCCTGGGGCCACGCATCCTACTCGAATGCCGTAGCGCGCGAGTTCCTTCGCCCACACAACCGTCATCGACGCCACGCCTGATTTTGCCGCCGTGTAGTTGCTCTGACCTTGGTTACCATGCCGCGAGATACTGGAAATATTGACGATGACTCCGCCCTTGGCGAGCTTGACCATGCGCGCGGCGGCCTCGCGCGCGCATAAAAACACTCCGGTTAGATTCACGTCGATAACCGCTTGCCACTGTTGCAAGGTCATTTTGCCGACGACCTCGCCATCCTTGACTTTGAGCAGCAGCGCATCTTTGACGATGCCGGCGTTGTTCACGATGACATCGAGGGCGCCAAAATCTTTCACGACTTGATCGAGCGCAGCGGACACCTGGTTTTCGACTGAGACGTCGGTCGCATAGGCCATCGCGCGCACGCCGAGCGCCGCGCATTGCTTCAGCGCAGGCTCTAGATCCGCTGCGTTCAGATCCAGCAGCGCAATATTCGCACCCTGAGCAGCGAATCGTTGCGCGAGTGCGCGACCGATACCGCGGGCGGCCCCAGTGATAACGACGGTTTTATCTTTGATTTGCATTTGGCTTATCTCATCGCTACAGCGACGCTCACTCTCTTACTTTTTGTCGGAGTCCTTCGAATTGTCGTCCTCGGCCGGGGGCGACTTTGGTTTCGAGGGCGTGAACGCCGATAGCACCGAGGCCTGCATCTTTGACCACTGCTCCATGTTCTGGCGCGCGAATTCCGCCATCGGCGCCATAGGGTTCTCCATTACCTTGGCCATTTCTGCCCGCATGGCCTGTTGTTGGCGCGCGATCGCGCCAACACTTTGTTCCATATATCGGGTCAACATTTCCTGAACCGGATTGCCGTAGAAACGGATGATCCCCTCCAACAATTCGGTACTGAGCACCGGCGTGCCGAATTGTTCCTGTTCGGAAATCACCTGCAATAGCACCGCGCGTGTGAGATCGTCGCCTGACTTATCATCCACCACCTTTACTTTCTCGCCGGAGACGATCATTTTGCGGATGTCGTCCAAGGTGACGTGGCGGCTGCCGGTCGAATCGTAAAGTCGACGGTTGGCGTATTTTTTGATGACTCGTTCTTTCGACATAATGTACTACCCCAACCAGCAAAAGCGACTTCCCGGCGTTTGCGCACGCTCCAAGCATAACGCTTTTAGTATGCGTTGCACAATTAGCAATTGGTGTGAAATATACCGCATATTCCATGAGTTTATTGCGCCGCACAGAAGGTCGCAATGACCGCTAACAGTGCGACTATGGGGCCAACGCCAGCGATGCTTGCGGCATGGGATAACTACGCGGCGCTTTGCCAGATCATCTTCGAGAGTCTTAGGGACCCGACGGCGACAACGGCTTCAACTCAGTCCCTGCCTTTATTGGGAGCCTGGCAGGATCTGGCCAAGATGTGGGGGATGGGCCCTGGGTTTGCGGCAGCCGCTCCGCTCACCTCGGAGCAGGTGTCAGCCAGACTTATTCCTGCGCTGGGGTATACGCGCGAATATCAAATAGTCGTGCAGCGCATGATTGACTTGGGAATGGAATTTCAACGGCGCTACGCCGAGTTCATGCAGCAAAGCGCTGAAATTACTCAGACGGCATTGCAGGCTGTCCAAAACCGGACCACATCTGATATGAATCTGGCAAGTTCGCCTGCGGCTCTCTACGAATCCTGGATCGATAGTGCCGAGACAGCCTATGCTCAGGCTGCTCACAGTGAGAAGTTTGCGCGCACGCTCGCAGAGCTGTGCAATCTATTGAGCAGCTTCAAGGTCGAGCGCGGAAAATTAGTGGAAGCATTCGCTCGACAAATGGATTTGCCGAGCAGGGCGGAGGTCGACAGTCTGCATCGGCAGGTTCGCGAACTGACCATGGCCTTGCGTAATGCAAATTCGCCGGGGAAGCGGCCACCTCGGACACCTCGCAAGCGGCTCAAGGCGCCCCGCCAGTGAGCGACATTGCACATCTGCTGTCCCGGTTGCTCGAAGAAGGCGCGAGTATGCAGGAGCAAGCGCGCGCTACAGCGCACGCGCTGCGCGGCATCGGTGAGGTCCAAGTAGGCTTATTGGACAAAGAACGGGTTTACACCGACAACAAGGTTCAGTTGTACCACTACGCCCCCAAAGCAAGATCGGCAGGGCTGCCTCCGCTGCTAATTTGTTATGCCATGGTCAATCGCCCCTACATGTTGGACCTGCAGCCGGACCGATCGCTCATTCGCGAGCTGCTCTCACTGGGTGTGGATGTGTATCTGATCGACTGGGGTTATCCGGACGGCGCCGATCGGTTCATCCCCTTGGAGGAGTACATCTGCGGTTATCTAGACCGCTGCGTCCATCACATACTTGAGAAGCATTCAATTGATTGCATCAATCTGCTGGGCATCTGCCAAGGCGGCACGTTCAGCCTTTGCTACGCGGCACTCAAGCCGCTGCGAGTCGCAAACCTAATTACCATGGTTACACCGGTGGATTTCAAGACCCCGGAGAATTTGCTGTCGAAATGGGTGCAATACATCGATATGGATCTCTTGACGCAATCAGGCAATGTTTCGGGAGAATTCCTGAACATGATCTTTCTTGCGCTGATGCCGTTCCGTTTGACGCAGCAGAAGTACGTTAACTTGCTGCACGCGAACTCCGATCGAGCGCAGTTGGAGAATTTTATGCGTATGGAAAAATGGATTTTCGACAGTCCGGATCAGCCCGCGCGTGCATGCCGGGAGTTCGTGCAGTGGTTTTTTCAGGATAACCGGCTGATTCGCGGCGAGCTCGAACTGGCTGCCACGTCGGTGCGCCTGAAAAACATCACGTGCCCGGTGTTGAATATCTACGCCGCAAAAGATCACCTTGTACCGCCGAGCGCGAGCGTCTCACTCGGTGCACACATCAGCAGCAAGAAATACCAGTCGCTGCAAGTCGACGTCGGACATATTGGAATTTATGTCAGCGGCAAAGCACGCAAGACGGTGCCGCACGCTATTTTCAATTGGTTACACGCCTAATTGTCAGTGCTTAGTTGCGCTATTTGGGGGCGCGGACCGGATTTCAGGCGATTACACGTGTCAGACGAAGACGACCTGAAGATCCTACACTTCCCTTGACTTCACCACATGCGGGATGTGGGTAAAATAAGCTCAGTGAAGAGATACTAACTTTAGTCTGCCAGCTAGTTGAACTGGCGACATGAGTCTCCACATGAAGGGTAAACGAGGACTAGATATGAGACGGCTATTCAGGCTTTGGCGAGTGGGCGGCCAAGATTTGCGAATTCTCTTCGCGGCATTGCGACAACGCGACCGCCCCCTGTGGCTCATGCCGGCGGCCCTGCTGCTGGTCTTTTTTGCGCTTGAGCCCCTTAATTTTGCCTTCCCCGTTCTCGGCGTCGTGGACGACTTTCTCGTTTTGCCGTTATTGTTGCGCGCGTTGGTAAAAATTGCAGTGCCGGCGATTCGAGCGAAGCAAGACGACCGGGTCGTTTCCGTCCAATGACCGTTCGTGATCAGCTTAGTTGAAGCGCTACCGCAATAAGCAGTCGCTTTCGATCATTCAACAGCATCGGGGGCCCGCGTCTTGGTGTACGCAGCGAGCATCGGTGTGCGCCAGCTGGACACTTTGACAACCGACAGCCGAGTCCATAAGCTCGTTCGGCAAATATGTTGATCGGATGTCACTACGAAGGGATCATTCCACTATGACAACGGGCAACAAGAAAATATTTTGGCATCGCAATGACGCAATTCGTGTTGTGCCCCTGCATGCTCCTCAGTCACTCAAACCGGCCGACGCACAGGCTAGCGCAAGTACGACGCCAGCCAAACTCACTTATAGAAACGGGCCGCTGCTCTCGTCAGTCGAGGTGTTTACGATATTTTGGGGTGACCCCTGGCAGGCTGCTCAAGCGGGGCTGGTCACGCAACTTAACGGCTTCTTCGATTTCATCCTGAGCAGTGCGCTCATTGACCAGTTAGCGGAATACAGCGTACCTGCGTACAAAATCGGGCGAGGAAAGCGCTCGGGTAGCATCACGATTACATCACCGGCAACCTCTGCGTCAGTTTCGGACAGCGCCATTCAGCACATGCTTCAGACTCTCGTGTCCAGTCATGCGGACGTGCCTGCGCCAACTCCTAATACTCTGTATTTCATTTACTTGCCCCCTGGCGTCAAGGTGGTTCAAGGGGGCGGGGCTTCGTGCCAGGCATTTTGCGGTTATCACAACGACATTTCCGGGCAAATATTTTATGCAGTGATGCCATACCCGGGATGTAGTGGATGTACCGGCGGTCTGGCGGCATTTGATGCGCTCACTTCAACGAGTTCGCACGAGCTGTGCGAAGCAATTACGGATCCGATCCCGGGACAGGGGTGGTATGACGACGTCAATGGTGAGATTGGCGATATTTGTGCATGGAAAACCAAGCTGATCGGCGCCTATACCGTGCAATTGGAGTGGTCCAATAGCGCTAATCAATGCATGTAGCGCATCGCAGGACATCCTCCTGCGCGTTTGCACTGTGGCACTCAGGTCTGCGCCCTTAACCAACGGTGTGGGGATACCGCCTGCACGACATCAGGGGCTAGGGGAATGCTGCGCGGCATCAAGCTGCGAGAAAGTGGCTGTTCCGATAGCGTAATCGCCCCAATCTTTATAGTCGAAATGCCACCACTCTTCGGGATACACGATAAAGCCCTGCGCTTGCATTTCGCTGCGCAGCAGATCCCGCAGCCAACGTTGACGGCTGGTGCCCCCGACGTAATCCGCGTAGGAGCGCGGCGACATCTCGTCATACCTTCCGGTCATCTGGACAGCTTGGCCCGACTTCAGCTCATACAGGGTGAGATCAACGGCACAGCCGCGGTTGTGCCGCGACCCCTTCGACGGGTCGGCTACGAAGAGGTGTGCCGATTCAGGGGTGGCATCCCAGAACATCTTCGTAACGAACCAAGGCCGATAGCCGTCATAGACCAGTAATCCATAGCCCCGCCACGCGAGTGCTCGCTGAACACGGACCAGCGCTTCGGCCGCCGGACGTTGGAGGTAGGCAGCCGGCCACTCATAGAGAGGGAACCCAATGAAGTTATTAGAACTGGCATAACGAATGTCGAATTTGATGTTCGGATCGACAGCCGCCAGATTGACAAGGTCGAACTCGCGCTTTGGCGCCGGCTCAATGGGTGGTTTGGCCGCCAACGCTGCGTTACGCAGCCGTTGCGGATCGGCATTGACGCCACCTCTAATCGTTTCTATTACTTCACGTGAAATGTCCCTGAGCGGCAGCCGGGCGCCTCTGAAGGTAACTGCGGAGGCTCGCTGGCCTTGATCCAGTTCAAAGTCTAAGCGAGTCGCCGGGCCGTGGGTCCCGACGATGACAAACTGCATCGCAGATAATCGCCGCAGGGGCACCCCGTGCATTCCCAGCCCGTCTGCGAATAGGTTTCCGCCAGCTTCACCGATAGTCAGTCGTGTGTCTTGCGAGCCGTAATTCCCGGTATCTGCCGAGCTGTATTCGCCCAAAAGTCGCTTCAGATCTCGCGGCGCATCGTTGGGTAGACTTTCTCGCTCGGTAGGGCTATCCGGGCTGGGGTCTGCCCTCGCATCAATCGCCGCGATCAGCACCGCAACAGATAGGAATAGCAGTGCTGCCCATGTCTTGGCCGGATTATTCGCCGTTCGCGTCAGGAGAGAGAACACCGACGTTGAGCTCCTGGGGTTGCTTAGGCCGCGCGCAAAGCTTCCGCTACGGGCAGCCGTGCAGCACGCAGGGCCGGAAAGAAGCCCCCCAGCAGGCCGATGACGCAGGCCCAAGTGACGCCGGTGACAATCAAAGCCTGGGTAACCGTCAGCTTGAACACAACCTGCGCAAATGCGCCGCCGAGGGTGCTCACGCTGTGCCCGTTGAAAAAGATCCAGGCAAAGGAGGCGCCGATCATGCCACCAAGCAACGACAACATCAGCGCTTCGATCATGACCGATAGCAGCACCGGCAACCCGCCGAAACCAATCGCCCGCAAGGTGGCGATTTCAAGGCCACGAGCCGCGACCGCCGAATACATCGTGTTCAGTGCGCCGAACATGGCGCCGATTGCCATGATGATGGCCACCGTGTTGCCGACGATATTGATAGTCTTGGTGAGCTGCTGGGACTGCGCTGCATAGTAATCCGCTTCACGTTGCACGCTGACTTTCAGCTGCGGATCAGTGGTCAGCGCACCTTTGAACGCAGGGTACTCGGCCGGACTGCTGAGCAGCGCTACCGCAGAGCTGTAGCCCCCACGTTCGATCGATGAGCTGACCGTATCGACGTCGGCCAATAACTCTGATTCATGGACATCGCCGTTGCTGGTAAAGACTCCAGTGACCGTCCAATCGGCGTTGCGTAGGTGCAGCACGTTTCCGACCTCCAGGCCGCGAAATTGTTTGGCGGCGCCTGCGCCAGCGATCAGCTGGCGAAGAGCGGGCCGAAACATTTGACCGCTGATGATCTTGAGCTCCGGCCGTACTTCGGTGACTCTCAAGCCGACACCGCGCAAGGTGACGTTGGCATCGGTGCCGGTGTCGACCTTCGGTACGTTTACCACGGTTACGATTTCGTTCGACAAAAGGGGTTCGCCGTTGCGGCCTTTGGCCAGACCCGGTGCGTTGGCGATGATGTCGACATCCGCGCGCGTCAGGTTGCTGCTCAACTCGGCGTCGGAGCCGCCGCGAATGATGATCACTCGATCGGGGCGGCCGCTATCGGCCAACGTGTGGCGGAAACCTTCTCCCATCGCCAACACTGAAATCAACACCGCGACAACGCCGGCAATGCCGACGACAATGACGCTGGAGGCGCCGATACGCTGCGGCAGGGTTTGCAGGCTCATCGCGATCACGGCGAATAATTGCTTGAACATTGAATTCCCGAAATGAGTATCGATCAGCGCTTTTTCGCCAACGCTTCGACGATATTAAGCCGCATGGCGCGAAGCGCGGGAGGCATGCCGACAATCAGTGCCAGTAATATCGCTGCGCCGATGCCGGGGATAAGTGCGATAGGCGACAATTCAACGCCTTGTAGGCCCTGCTTGATCACTGGCAGTGCGGCATAGCTCAGTGCCAGTCCCACTACCGCGGCAATCAGGCACAGCAGAAGAGCTTCGGCAAGAACTAAGGTGAGCACCTTGCCGTCGCCAAAGCCAAGCGTCTTGAGTACGGCCAGTTCGGGTATGCGCTCGCGCACCGATTGCATCATCGTATTGCCGGTCAAAAACAATAGAGTGAAAAACACCGCGCTTAAGATCGCGCGCAGCACGAAGCCGATATCGCCGATTTGCTTCACAAAAGTCATCGCGAAGTCGTTAGCCGGCTGAGTTTTAGTTTCGTTGGAAGAATTAGCGAACAACGCGTCGATTCGATTGGCGACATTCAAGGACTGTGAGGGATCGTTGATACGTTCCTCGAACCAGCCCACCGTGCCCTTGCCGAAGCTGCGTCCCTCGTCAAAGAGTTCGTAGTGGAACCATATGCTAGAGGCCTGCTGAGAAGCCTGAGTCGGATCTTTGGCATCAAAGCTGCCCACAATGTCGAAAGTCCAGTCGAGCGAGCCGTCTTTTTGCGTCCAGATGGTCGAATGCAGCGGCACCTTGTCGCCCACCTTCCAGCCGAATCGCTTCATCAAGGCCGCATTGACCAGAGCGCCGGTACGCATGTTGCGGTACGCCTGCATCTGCTCATCATTGACGATGAATTCTCCTTGGTGCAGTTTGAAATAGGTTTCTGAGTCGATCGGCACTGCGAAGACAAAGTTCTTGGACTCTTGATAGTAGGCGCCAAACCAAGTCAACCAGGTGACTTCAGCCACGCCCGGCACGGAGCCAATTTGCTGCGTGTCGGAAAAAGGCAGCGACAGAACGATCGAATATTTATTGGTCGTAATCAGTTTGTCGGCACCGGTCACTCCGGCACCGGCATGCGAGAAGGCGTAATCGACGGTCTCGAGCACGCCGAACAATAAGAATGCGACGATGACCGACAGCAGTGTGAAGATGGTGCGGGCCTTCTTACGCCAAAGAGTAGCCCAGATGAGCGGAAAGTATTTCATACGTACTTCGCGACCCAAGGTCGATGGGGGTATAAGCAGCGCGCCGTCCTTGCCGCGGCGCAGTTGACGGCCTGCGGACTCAGCCTAGAGCATCCGTCCAAACAATGCGCTTGCCTTGCCGGCGACTCAGCATGCACCAGATCGCAATAACTTGCCACTGATCGCGGGGTAACTTCTCAGGGGTCCGAATTGTGGATCCGCTCGGAAAACGACGCTATCCTCATGTGTCATTACAGCAGCGAGTGTCTTTGACGTATTATCGATCGGACAAAAACAGAATGTTCCGTAAGCGGGATAGAGGGATCTTCGCGTGAGCGATGAAAAAAAACCTAACGATAGACGAAGCTTCCTGTTGCAGGCGGGATTAGCGGGGGTCGCGTCCCTGACCTCCGTTGCGCTGCCGGCTGGGGCATCGACACCCGATACAGCGCTGATCGCTAAGACCGAACCCGCTGCCAGATCCTTCCATTCGCTGGGGCCCGAGGAAGCAGCGTTTATCGAGGCCCTGGTCAATATCATGTGCCCGGCCGACCAGTTCACACCGAATGGCGTTGACTGCGGTCTGGCTATCTACATTGATCGCCAACTCGCAGGACCTTACGGTCAGGGAGATGGCCGATATCAAAGTGGACCTTTCAAGCAGGGGAAGCCGGAACTCGGATTACAGCTACCGCTCACGCCCGAACAGTTCTGCAAGGCCGGAATTGCGGCCGTGAACCTCGCGTGCAAACGGGATAATGGTGCTACTTTCGATCAACTCGCACCGGCGGCGGCACAAGCCGTCCTTGAGAAAATAGAGGACGGCCGGATGACCGATCCTCGTCTGCCACTTGCGTCGTGGTTCAATGACATCATTTACGCGCTCTTCATTGAAGCTTGCTTTGCCGATCCGATGTACGGGGGTAATCGTGATGCCGTCTTTTGGAAGATGATCGGGTATCCAGGTCTGCCCGCCACCCACACCATCGACATGGTCCGCTACCGCGGCAAGCCTTATCCCGGTGCCCAGAATCCTAAGTCGATCGGCGATTTTTCGTGAACCGGGACTGATCGATGGCGAAACGTCTACCGCACCGCCGTGTAGTTATTGTTGGAGGAGGGCTGTGCGCTGCGCTGATTTCTCGGCAGTTGACCGCGCAAGGTGTGGACGTTTTGGTACTCGAGCGGGGTATCGACCATGCCAACGGCCCCGCTGCGCGACTACCGAGTCAACGGGACGAACTGCGCTGGGCGCAACGTCAAGGACTCATGCAAAATTGGCAACGCGAGACTTACACCTTGCGACACACCCGGCACGAGGAGTCCCTGCCGGTGCGCTGGATGGGCGCCTTCTTGCCGGGCGAAGGCGTCGGGGGCGCAGCCAGCCACTGGAACGGGCAGACATGGAGGTGGTCCGAATATGACCCGGCTTTGCGTACGCGCTACGAGACTCGCTACGGTAAATCCGCCATTCCAAAAGAAATGCCGCTGCAGGATTGGGGTACCACGTACGCCGAGCTAGAGCCGTACCACGATTTGTTCGAGAAATTGTTTGGCTTGTCGGGCAAGGCTGGAAATATTGAAGGCCTCATTCAGGCTGGCGGTAACCCCTTCGAGGCGCCGCGCCGCGATGAGTATCCCCAGCGACCGCTGGAAATCACCGAGGCGGGAATCATATTCAAGGCAGCTACCGAGTCTTTAGGATATCGGCCTTTTCCGGGACCCGCCGCCAATTCTTCCGGAACGTATTTAAATCCGGATGGCCAGAGGCTCGGCCCCTGCCAGTACTGCGGCCACTGTGAACGCTTCCTATGCGAAGCGCATGCCAAGGCCACGCCCGATGGACTGCTATACCCGTTGCTGCGAACTCGCAAGAGTTTCGAGATCCGCACTCATGCACAGGTACTGCATATCGACTACGACCGGCAAGCCAAGCGTGCACTGGGCGTGCGCTATCTTGACCTCGAATCCGGTGAGGAATACCAACAGCCCGCGGATATCGTGGTGCTTGCCGCTTTCACCATGAGCAATACCCGGCTGCTGCTTCTGAGTGGCATCGGCGCGTCCTACGACCCTACCGCACGCCACGGAGTGGTCGGCAAGAATTTTTGCTATCAAACCCAATCTGGGGTGGGCCTGTTCTTTCGCAATCGCTGGATCAATCCGTTTTTGGCCGCAGGTTGCACTTTGACTGCGATCGATGAGTACAACAACGACAATTTTGATCACTCGGCACTGCCTTTTCTCGGCGGGGCCAACATCAGTGCAGGTGTAACGAATGGGCGTCCAATTCGCTCGCGCAGCACACCTTCCGGTACACCGCGCTGGGGAACTGAATGGAAAAAAGCTAATGCGGAGTGGTATGCGCATTCCTGCGGCGTCGGCGCACAAGGCAGCTGTTATCCGCACGTTGAGAACTATTTGGATCTTGATCCTGTGTACCGAGATATTTATGGGTTACCGCTGTTGCGAATGACCTTCGATTTTAGGGAGAACGAAGTCAAGATGTCACGCTGGGTTACCGAGAAAGTCGGTGAGATCTGCAAGGCCATGGCGCCAGACATCATGGGCCCCGTCAAAGGGCTGCAAGGACCCTTCGATTCGAGGGTGTATCAAAGCACGCATGTCACCGGCGGCACGGTTATGGGAGCAGATCCTCGATCGAGTGTGGTTTCGACCCACCTACAGCACTGGGACGCTGAGAATCTGTTTGTCGTCGGCGCATCGGTATATCCGCATAATTCAGGCTACAACCCGACCGGACCGCTCGCTGCCCTGGCACTGCGCTTAGGGGATGATCTGGTGCGCTACTCTTCTAGGCCGCGGCAGCTGTGATGGGTCTTTACCTGCGATGCATCCTCGTAATGGCGGTGGTGAGCGCCCTGATTCTGCCGCGCGCTGCTCGAAGCGACGCGCCAAAGAAAGCAGCATTCGATCAATGCGCCGTTTGTCATTCCACGGACGGCAGCAACGGTACTGGCCCGACGTTGAAAGGCGTGTTCGGCCGGCAGTCCGGTACGGTCGCTGGATTTCGCTACAGCCGTGCGATGCGCGGCGCCGGCATTAGGTGGGATGAAAAGACTTTGGATCAGTACCTCAGCAGTCCCCAGGAGTTCATTGCAGGGAACGTAATGCCATTTTCCGGCGTTGACGATCCAACCGAACGAGCGAGCATCATTGCCTACCTGCGCGCACTCAACTGAGCGTTGCTCAGGCCGCTAGCACGCGCATGACCCGTTAAGCCTAACTTAACCCAGCTTCAGCTGTTGCATTTGTTCCGAATTGCGCCAGGGCGCAACCTCGCATTGCCGCCTCGGTGCCAATGTAGGAGCGATGCCATGACTGAATTCCAAAAAATCGCCACAGGCCTTCTTAGTCTGACGCACCCTGAGATATTCACTTCGGTCCGCAACGCGTCCGATAGAGAGCCGACGCCCGCGTCCCCTCGCGCCGGCGCCATGCTACGTGCCTTGAAATTCGCCTTTGCCGCGCTGGCCGCCGGGTCCCGCATCGTTCCAATGGGAGATAATAGTGCGCTCACTCGTGAGCTAGGCGCCTACGGGGTGGGTTTGCAGAAGCACTAAATCGCCCTCGCTTAAGTCTTGCGCGGTTCGTCGGGAATTTCCTGATCTTGGGTAGCACGACCCCTGCGCCGGCGCGGTATTATTCAATTCACGGATCTGATCCGTAAGTCTCGCGCCGGTCAGAGGACGGGGGCGCTACGACAGCAAACATCACCGACAAAACTAACACTCGCCATCCCTCTCGACGAAATAGGATTTGCGGTTAGCGCAGTAATTCATTGAAAGGATCACCGCCAAATTGAAGGTACCGTCTCAAAGCGTCGTAATACAAAACCACCTGACCGGCTTACCCCAGTGGCTCATTTTTCGCGATCCGGTCGCTTCGATCAGTACGTCCCGCATTGGCGATGTAATGGGGTGTCTTCGGGAGATTGAAGCCCGAACGGCACAGGGATTGTATGCGGCGGGCTTTATCAGCTACGAGGCCTCTTCTGCGATGGACCCCGCGTTGGCGACTCACGAATCGAAGGGCGTGCCGCTCATATGGTTTGGACTCTACGATCGCCCCGAGATTCTCTCACTCCCCGATTCGCATTCGACAGCATCGGATTTTGATTGGCAATCTTCCGTTTCCTTGAAGGAGTACCGCGAGTCGATAGAAAAGGCTAAACAGTGGATACGCAGTGGGGATACCTACCAGGTCAATTACACCGTGCGCCTGCGAAGTAATTTTGACGGCGATCCATGGCTATTGTTTCTGGAGCTCTACAAGGCGCAACGCAGCAGCTACTCGGCGTACATAAATCTCGGTCGATATCACATCTGCTCGGTATCGCCGGAACTGTTTTTCTCGCTCAAGGGAGGGGAACTCACCTGCAAACCCATGAAAGGTACCGCGAAACGGGGTGATACCACGCTCGCAGACGAGGAATCTGAGCGCTGGCTCATGTCCTCACCGAAGAACCGCGCTGAGAATGTCATGATTGTGGATATGATCCGCAATGATATGGGCAGGATCGCGCAAATCGGCAGTGTGCGGGTCGAAAAACTATTTTCCGTCGAGAAATACCCGACCATCCTTCAAATGACATCGACGGTTACCTCGCGCACCACTGCACCAATATCGGAGATTTTTCTCAATATGTTTCCTTGCGCTTCTATAACCGGCGCACCGAAGATCAAGACAATGCAGATTATCAAGCAATTAGAGCCCGACCCGCGAGGCGTCTATACGGGTTCCATCGGCTACATCTCGCCGGATGCGAACTGCCAATTCAATGTTGCTATTCGCACAGTGGTGATCGACATGACCGACAAGTCTGCCGAGTACGGGGTGGGCAGCGGTATCCTTTGGGACTCTGAGGCCGATGACGAGTACGAGGAATGTCAGACCAAAGCCCGCGTCCTGTTCCACAAGAATCTCGAGTTCGATCTCCTTGAATCTGTGTTGTGGACTCCCGACCGGGGATTCTACATGCTCGACGAACACATGCAGAGATTGCAGGATTCAGCCGCCTACTTCCAATTCGATCTGATGATCGAGCGTTTGAATGAGGAGCTGCGCAGGTTCGCGCGGTGCGCTCACGTAGAGACAAAAAAGCTCAGAATAACCGTGTCGCGCAGCGGGGAGGTAGCCGTGGAACCCTCGCCAATCATTTCAATCGCGGGATCGAAGATCGGCATTTCGAATAGGGCTATCACGCCGTCGGCCTTTGTGCGGCATAAAACGACTTACAGAAAACCTTACACTGATTTGATCGACGAGAAGAGGCTGTCTCAACCAGGACTCGCCGATCTGATCTTTTGGAACGAAGCCGGCAACGTCACTGAATCCAGCATAGCCAACGTCGTCGTCGCGGATCGCGGCGATTTGTTGACGCCGCCTCTAGATCAAGGCCTGTTGGGCGGCGTATTTCGTAAAGCGCTTTTGGAACGGGGAATCATCAAGGAGAGGAAAATCCGACTCGATGAGCTTCGGAATTCTAGAGTATTCCTCATTAATTCGGTTAGGGGATGGATGCCGCTCGATAAAACGTTGGGCGATGATATCTGGGTCATCCGCAACGATTTTGACTTTGAGACACCCAATTGAGAAACTTCGGTACGCAAAGTTGATTGAAGAAAAGCATGGCTCGCTCGCATCGCGGCAAACCTGAAGGAGATCGCTCATGCCCCATGTCGCAAATTACACATCGGCCGTGCTCACATTCAGTTTAGCTTGCGGTACAGCGTGTAGCTGACCTCCCGGCGGGCGGACGGGAGGGGCGGGGGAGTCCTGCATGCCGCCATTGCCGGATCGCCGTTCAGCCCGGACGCCGCTTCGAACGCAAAATGGCCAGAGCACCTAAGAACAGTGTCAGAGCGCCGGCAGCAGATGCTGAATCTATCTCGGGAGCGGATGAAATCGACGCGCTCCAATGGCCGGGCGCGGAATTGCTTTCGGCTATCCGAAAACATGGAGTGACGACACCGGGCGGTGCAGCGCACGAAGGCGAACTGAAACCAGACGCGTAAGCGTCTCCCGCATTCATTATCGTAACCGCCGCAAAAGATGGCGAATTGGTACCGCTGAAAATTCCGGCAACAATGTCGACATTCCAACCGGTGAGCACGCCGTTCGCATCGGTCGAGAACATAAACAGAGGGGATGCGCCAGGAGCGGCCAGTGGGCTATTCGAATTCAGATACAGACCGCCGAACTGAGTGGTGCTATCGAAGCTCCAAGAAATCGGCTTTAAGACGGCATTATTCAGATTATCGCCAAGAGGCGCACTCAGTACCACTTCGCCGGTGTTTTCCGGAACTACGTTACGAAGCCCGTTACTTACGTTTCCGCTAATGGTTAAGCTCGTAAAGGCACTGCCCACATAATCGAGAGTTTCGGTCTGAGCAAATGCAACCGGGTGAAACGTGACAAGAATCGGAGCCAACAATCTCAGACGATTACTATGAGTCATCCTGAAATCCCTCTGTGAATTGAAAGTTCGGGACGAAAAAACGAAACCGACTTTTGTGTAGCGGCTATGCGGCTCGGGCGTCAGCAGCTACTTTACTCCTCATCCCTAGGGTTAGACACGCCATTCGGGCGAGCATAACGACTTCCGCGGATCGGGCGGCGCCAGTCATCGAATGCGATGCGCCACTCGGGTAAGACTAAAGTTTAAGGGAGGTGGCTCAACCTCTTTCAGTGTGCCAAAGCACAGCGCTATAATCAGCTGCAAGGGGTGCGCATTCGTCAGAATTTACAAAGCGCAGCGCCTTCCAAAAGCATCGATGCGCGCACCGATCGAAATGCGGTCGAACACGCCGTTACTGTCAGCTGAGCCAAAAAGCTTGGGCCGTTGCAGGAGACCTCATGAAGAGATCGAATTCTAACCTCTACCGTTTGTCGCGGCGCAACTTCGTCGCGCAGGCTGGCCAATTGGGCATTGCCGGCATGCTGGGATCGCTGAGTTGGACGGCCCGGAGCGATGAGAGCATCGATCTTCCCTTCTGGAACGGCCAGCGTGAGCTTGTAACGAACTTTCCCCAAAAAGGTGCGATGATCCTGCAACGGACCCAGCCAGCGCTGCTGGAGACCCCATTCGAAGTGTTTGACCAAGGCGTTTTCACGCCCAATGATCGTTTTTACGTACGCTGGCATCTGCCCAACATACCCACTTTTATCGATCCGGATGTGTTTCGCCTCAAGATCCACGGCCGGGTCGGAAAGCCGCTGGCACTGAGCATGCACGATCTGCTCCATGACTTTCCGCGGGTGCAAATCGCTGCGGTCAATCAATGCTCGGGCAACTCGCGTGGGTTTTTCAAGCCGCGCGTGGCAGGGGCGCAGTGGAGCAACGGCGCAATGGGCAATGCACTCTGGGGAGGAGTGCGCCTGAAGGACGTTCTTGATCGCGCCGGCGTAGATTCCGCGGCGGTGCAGGTGCGCTGTCGAGGACTCGACAGCGGCATTCTGCCGGCGACCCCAAATTTTATGAAATCGCTGACACTGGATCACGCTCGCGACGGCGAAGTAATGATCGCCTACGAAATGAATGGCGAGCCATTGCCGCTGTTGAACGGATTTCCGCTGCGGCTGGTTGTCCCCGGGTGGTACGCCACGTACTGGGTCAAGATGCTGGCGGAAATAGAAGTACTCGACCAGCCCGATGACAACTACTGGACGGCCAAGGCCTATCTGATTCCCGATACGCCCGGAGCGAACATCACTCCCGTGCAGAAGGATGTGAAGATGGTGCCGATCAATCGCATGGTGCCGCGCTCCTTCTTCACAAATCTTAAGGACGGCGCTGCGGTTAAGCGAGCACAGGCTTTGAAGGTACGTGGCATCGCCTTCGGCGGCGATACCGGGGTGGACAAGGTTATGGTGTCGGCCGACGCAGGACACCGCTGGCAAGAAGCCCGACTCGAGATGGACCATGGCAAGTACAGCTTTAGGCGCTGGGAGATTGCGCTGCGGTTGGCAAATGCAGGACCGCATAAGTTGATGGTCAAGGCAGTCAATAATTCTGGCATGGCGCAACCTGACGACGCGAATTGGAATGGCAGCGGATTCATGCGCAATGCGGTCGAGTCGGTTTCCCTGCAGGTATCCTGAAGAATCGCAGTCATGAATTTAAAATTGCGAACGTTCTCGGAACTGCTCTCAACAACCATTGGGCTGACGCTTCTCTCATCGGTCGCGCTGCAGTCATGGGCGCAAAATCAGGCAAGCACGGAAAAAGCAGATATCCCGCGCGCCAAAGTGGGCGTGGTGTTGCCTAGCAGCGCCACCACGTTTCCGGCCGGCGATGGAGCGGACATCGCGAATTCGCACTGCCTGATTTGCCACTCGGCTGGCATGGTGTTGTTGCAACCGGCGCTGTCGGAGTCGCAATGGCAAACTATCATCAACAAAATGCGTACCGCCTACGGCGCGCCATTGCCGGCTGATCAAATCAACGCGCTTGCCGCTTACCTGTCGAAAATTGTTTCCGAACAGGACGCTCCCGCGTCCGCCACAACGAAATAGGCGCGTCAAGGAGCAGGTAATTTCGCCACAGGCGGCGACCCTGTCTAGGAGCATGTTGCATGCGGCGGTATGCGAAGTGAAAATGCGTCACACTCATGAGGCCGCAGGACCGACATGCAACATAAAGGGCACCATGCAACTTTGGAAGAAGACGATTTTGATTGCGGCGCAGGCGATCGCATTGAGTGCCCCTGTCAAATCGGCGGTCGAGCGATTAGAAATCATTGAACGAGTTCCCTTTGCTGCGGGGATGTCATTCGGCGAAATAGGTGCGTACGAGAAAATCCGCGGCGTCGCGTATTTCGCGTTAAAGCCCGGCACACGCGCGAATGCTCGCATCGTAGATCTTGAACTTGCGCCCCGCGATGTCCAAGGTAAGGTTCGTTTCTCCGGCGAGTTTGTAATGCTCCGGCCCGTGCGCGGGGGCGACTCGAGCTTAATTTACGATGTGAATAACCGCGGCGGCATCGCAATACTCGGTCAAGTGAACGGCAGTGCCCCGCTACACAATGATCCTTCTACGGCTGCGGATGCGGGTGATGGCTTTCTTATGCGCCACGGCTTCACGTTGCTTTTTTCTGCATGGACATGGGACGTTGCACCGCAAGGGCCCTTGGATAAGCCTCTGGTGCTTTCGCCCCCCGTAGCCCGGCGGCCAGGCGACAGACCGATCTTCGGCCCGGTGCAAAATGAGTTTACCGTGTCATCTGCCAAGGAAAGCACAACTTACGCGGGCATGCGTGGTCTTACTTATGAGCCGGCGGTACCTGATGATGCGCGGGCAATTTTGACCGAGCGGGCTCGCCCAGATGACATTCGACGAGTGATCGCTCGCTCGCTTTGGCGCTTTTTGCCGCCCACACAACAAGGCGGCCCCGGCGAAGTCGGTATGAAAGGCGGCTTCCAACCCGGACTGCTCTATGAGCTCACTTATACTGCGAAGGATCCCAGAGTCACGGGCGCCGGACTTGCCGGCATTCGTGATCTGCTCAGCTACTTTCGCGAGCACGCCTTCGAGGGTGCGCCGCCGTTTCGAACCACGCTGATTTTCGGCATCAGTCAATCTGCTCGCCTCATCGGCCGCATGCTGCACGATGGTCTTGATGTGGGCGAGAACGGTAAATTGGCATTCGACGGCGCCTATCTTGAGGTGCCCGGTGGGGGCGGATCGGGGGGCTTCAACAGCCGGTTCGTCCAACCGACCCGTCACCCATCAACGCTGGAGGAACATGATTATCCTGCCGATATGTTTCCATTCACTTCTTCACCATCCACTGATCCGATTACCGGTAGAAAGGCATCCACACTGGATCGAGCGCAAGATCAGCAAGGCCGCTTACCCAAGGTGATGATTGCAAACACTTCCACCGAGTATTGGAACCGCGATGCCTCGCTGCTGACTACCTCGCCAGATGGGCGGCGCGACATCGAGCCTGCTATGAATGTTCGCGTCTATTCGTTCATGGGTGCTCAGCACTATGTCGGAAGATCGCGGACACGCGAACCCTATACGAGCTGCGTTTCGACCACGGACCATTATCTGCCCATGAGGGCGCTTCTGCTGGCACTAGAACGGTGGACCGCTGCCGATGTAGCACCGCCCCCGAGTGCTTTTCCACGCATCAGCGATGGGACTTTAGTGACTGTGGATAAGTATCGATCAAAATTTCCGACGCATTTCGAGTTGACGCCGCCTACCCTGAACTTGCGTGAGCCACGTTTGGACTTCGGGCCGGGTTTCGAAAGTAACGGAATCGCGACTCGAGTGCCGCCTTTGCACGGCGGTGAGTTTGGAACTTTGGTACCGGATGCGGACGGGGACGGCAACGATCGCGGTGGCGTGCGTATGATTGAGCTTGAAGTACCGCTCGGCACGCACACCGGTTGGAACTTGCGCGCCTCACATACCGGCTTTGGTTGGGCCACCGCGCGCTTCGACGGCAGCTTTGCGCCTTTCGTCAGAGCTCGCGCAGATGCGCCCCAAGATCCGCGGGCCGCTCTCGCGGAGCGGTATTCGAGCCGGGATGCTTTCGAAGTGTTAGTGCGCCAAGCGGCGGCCCGACAGGAGGCCACCGGATTTCTTCTGCAAGAGGATGTAGAACGTGCTGTGCGGGAAAACTTAGGGTTGTATGATCGATTAATGGCGCGGGATCAAGCCAGCGATGACTGCGGCTACCTCTTCGCCAAATGAAAACTTGGACCGATCCATGTGAGGAATCGCGATGAAACGTATGAAAGCCGTGCAAGTTGCCAAGCCCAATGCCGCGCTCGAAGTCGTGGAACGTGACGTACCCGATCCCAAGGAGCGCGAGGTGCGTATCAAGGTGCAGGCCTGCGGCGTCTGCCACAGCGACATGTTCACCGTGGCGGGTGCATTTCCCGGCATTCAGTATCCGCGCGTGCCGGGCCACGAAGTGGTGGGCATCATCGATGCCGTAGGGGCGCAGGTCCCGGACTGGAAAAATGGCATGCGCGTCGGGGTGGGCTGGCATGGTGGTCATTGCGGGCATTGCACATCATGCCGCCGCGGCGACTTCATCACCTGCAAGGTCGGACAAATTCCCGGAATCTCCTACGACGGTGGTTATGCCGAGTACATGATTGCGCCGTTCGAAGCGCTCGCAGCGATACCGGATGAGTTGAAATCCGAAGACGCGGCGCCGCTGCTCTGTGCCGGCATCACCACCTTCAACGCGCTGCGGCACAGCGGCGCGCATAGCGGCGATGTGGTTGCAATTCTGGGCGTCGGCGGGTTGGGTCACCTGGCGGTGCAATTCGCGGCCAAGATGGGTTTCAAAACCGTTGCTATCGCCCGCGGCCCTGACAAGGGTCCCCTTGCCAAGAAGCTTGGCGCCCATCTCTATATTGACAGCACCTCGCAAAACGCCGCCGAAGAGTTGACCAAGCTGGGCGGGGCGCGGGTGATAATCGCCACGGTTACCGATGCCAGTAGCATGAGTTCAGTCATTGCGGGACTTGGCATCGACGGCAAACTGGTTGTTCTTGGCGCCAGCGCGGAACCGATTGAGGTTTCACCACTGCTGTTGATCGGCGCGCGACGTTCCATTTCTGGATGGCCATCGGGCACCTCGGCCGATTCGGAAGACACGTTGAAATTCAGTGTGCACGCGGACGTGCACCCCATGATCGAAGTCTTTCCGCTCGCAAGAGCCGCAGAGGCGTATCAGCACATGATGAGCGGCAAGGCGCGCTTTCGCGTTGTCATCGCCCCTTGAGTTAAGATAACGACGAATGCGGCCGGGCACGATTCATTTAAAAGGGGACAGTTCTATGAATGCTGAAATTGGAAAGTTTTCTGCGGCCTCGGGGCTCCTTGCACTGGCAGCATTGGTGATTTGCGGCACAGCGCAAGCCGCGGACGTCGCGGTAAAGCTGAGCGGTGCCGAAGAAACTCCTGCTGTCACAACTTCGGCAGCGGGCACGGCCAAGCTCACCATTGGTGTCGATCATTCCGTCGCGGGCAATGTCAAGACTTCCGGGATGGAAGGAATCGCTGCGCACATTCATGTCGGCGCAATTGGGCAGGCGGGTCCGCCGATTATCACGCTGGTCAAGGGCGAGAACGGCGAGTGGACCGTGCCGCCCGGTGCAAAACTGACGGACGAGCAATTTGCCAGCTACAAGGCGGGCAATCTGTACCTTAACGTTCACAGCCCGGAACACAAAGCGGGTGAGATTCGCGGTCAGCTAAAGCCATCGGGCTTGGCGCGATGATCGATGTTGCCCAAGGCGGCCGGAAAATCGGTGATGCCGTTAAGATAATTTGCTTCTCTCTTGACGGCGCGACCAGGCGCGTTGCTTAGTAAAGCAAAATACAGCAGTGTGTTATTCCGCTCAAGTGGTGCAAATGGCACGCAAGCTGCGACGGCAGCTGGGGATTCGGCTCGACTTCGATGAAGCCGAGAAACTTTTCTTTCGTCGCCTGCAGGATCCCAGTCTGGTGATCTCGCGGGGGTTTGAAAATAACTTTTTCGAGCCTGCCAGTGATCAAGAGCGGCGTATCCTGGGAGCAATTGAGGAGCACCGGTCGCGGACTGCCACTAAGCTTGAAAAGGATCTGTTTTCCCAAAAGACCCGGTTGGTGAATGCTGAACGGTCATTGAAGGAAAAAGAAACAAAGAAGGCACGCGAAGAAGTGCGCATTGCCTCCAGCAAAATCGCATCACTGACGGCCAAGCTTGCTGATTTGCGCAGCAATGACGCCGGTGCCGAAGACGACCGGATTTTTCCGATGGTCTATAGCGGCGTCATCCTCAAGCAGCGGGGTGAAAATCTGCTGACTCCGATGCGTTACTTTTGCCGGCCAGCGGGCAAGCCCTCGTCCTACGACAGGCAGTTTCCGGGGCTCTATAACGCTCGACGCGACAATCTAGAGAAGTTCTGGAGCGAACAGTTTGGAAAACACCATGCTCTGATGGTGGTGGAAAGTTTTTATGAAAACGTTCGTCGGCAGGAGCGAAACGTCGTGCTGCAGTTCAGTCCTCAGCCCCCACAGACGATGCTTATTGCATGCCTTTACTCCCGCTGGACCGATCCGAACGAGGCGGACTTGCTAGGCTTCGCTGCGATCACGGATGAGCCGCCCGCCGAGGTGGCCGCGGCAGGTCACGATCGGTGCATCATCAATCTGCGACCGGAACATGCGGAAGCTTGGTTGTCGCCACAGGAGCACTCCACCGAAGAGTTGCAGGCAATTCTCTCCGATCGCGCTGTCGCGACTTATGAACATGCGCAGGCAGCTTAACATCTGCGCAGTCAGTAATGTGCGAAGCGAACTATATTCGCACCAGCCTATCCTGCTCGAAGCTGAACAACTTTTGCCGAAACTCAGGCCGCCTTGATTAGCGACGCCCTGGCCGAACAGCGTGCGCTGATGCTGATAAAGGCCGGCGAACTTGTGGCACGGAAGGCACATTGAAAGCCGAGATCATTGATCTCGAGAGCGATCTTGCTGCTAAATTGGGATGATTTCAGAAGGTTTCGCGAGTCGCTCGCGCAGAATCGATAATTGCTATCGGCAAGGGTGGCACCATGCGCGCCCGTACCAAGCCAGTGGCGCTTTTCTTTCGTCTTCGCGACATTCCGCGCTATTCTGTCTGCAGTAGTAAACTTCAGGCGTAAATCATGACAGGCGGATCGGGAACTTCTCTTTCGCGCCGGCGGCTCCTGAGGATGATCGGACTAAGCGCCGGCGGTACAGCGATGTATCAGGCGATGCACAGTCTCGGGCTCGCCGCCGAATCGAGCTTCAGTGAGCCGATCCGATTGAGCGCCGCTCCGAAGGGTGCCTCGGTGCTGGTGCTGGGCGCGGGTATGGCCGGGCTGGTAGCCGCCTACGAATTGCGCAACGCCGGCTACCAGGTCCAAGTACTCGAGTACAACGCGCGCGCAGGCGGGCGCAACTGGTCATTGCGCGGCGGGGATCGGTACACGGGATTGGGTGAAGAGACTCAGGAATGCCGTTTCGATCCAGGTCTGTACATCAACCCTGGGCCTTGGCGGCTCCCATATCACCACCGGGGAATGCTCAGCTACTGCAAGCGGCTCGGAGTCGCGCTCGAACCCTTCGTGCAGATCAACTACAACGCTTACGTGCATAGCCAAAAAGCGTTCGGTGGGAAGCCGCAACGATTGCGCGCGATCAAAGCGGACTACAGCGGCCATATCGCTGAACTATTGGCGAAGGCGACGCAGAGCCATGCGCTCGACGCGGAGGTAACGGCGGACGATCAGGCAACGCTGCTCGAATCACTGCGGTTCTGCGGCGCCCTCGATAAGAATTACCGATTCATCAAGGGCGCACAAAGCAGCGAGCGGCGCGGGTTCGAGCGTGATCCGGGCGGCGGTTTAAATGCTCGGCCGGCTTTTTCCGAGCCAGTGGCCTTTAGCGACTTGCTGAAGTCCGGTCTTTGGGCCGCGCTCCCCTTCGGCGAAATGTACGATATGCAAACGACGATGTTCCAGCCGGTGGGCGGAATGGGTCAGGTGGGCCAGGCATTTGGGCGAGAGTTGTCACCGTTGATCCGTTACAACGCCAAGATCGTAGAGATCCATCAAGAAGAGCAGGGCGTGAGTGCTTCGTTCGAGGATACCGGCGCGCGCTCGCGACACACCGTGAAGGCAGACTGGTGCATTTGCACGATTCCGTTGTCGATCTTGGGTCAGATTCCGATGAACGTGGGGGGGCCGATGGCCAAAGCGATAGCCGCGGTTCCTTATTGCACGGGACTTAAAGTGGGTCTGCAGTTCAAGCGCCGTTTCTGGGAAGAGGATGAACAGATTTACGGCGGCGTCACTTACACCGATTTGCCGATTGGTCAGATAAGCTATCCCAGCAGTGGATTTTTCGCGGACGGCAAAGGTGTACTGCTAGGCGCATATATCTGGAATATGCTCAATTCTATGGACTTCACTTCGATGACCCCTGCGCAGCGGGTGTCGAAGGCGATCGAATATGGCAGCCAAATCCATCCGCAATATCGGCAGGAGTTTGACAACGGGATTGCCGTCGCCTGGCATCGGGTTCCATCAGCAATGGGTTGCTTCGGTCTTTGGACGGACGCCACCCGCGCCGAGCATTACGATAACCTGTGTGCCATCGACGGCCGAATCGTGCTGGCCGGAGAACATGCTTCCTATCTGCCTGCCTGGCAAGAAGGTGCCGTGACCTCGGCGCTCGATGCGATTGACCGATTGCACCGTAGGGCGCTCGCGGCTGCAGCGACGGTATGAACCAACAACGTCAGTATTTGGCCGGTGCAAGCGGGTGGTACGCCGCAATTGCCTTGCATCTTCTGATGCTGTGCGCTTTTTTCTCGGAAACCCCGGTACGCGCGCAGTCCCTGGGTATTTTAGAGGCGGCGCCTTTCACCGGCACCAACGGGCGGCAGGTGTTTGAGCATATTTGCCAGGGTTGCCACATGCCTAATGCCGTCGGCGCAGTCGGCGCCGGGAGATTTCCGGCTCTCGCGGATAACCCCACCTTGGCGTCGCGAGATTACGTTGCTCTCACGGTTTTGATGGGAAGGCGCAACATGCCGGCCTTTAGCGCAAAACATGCCATTGGATTTGCGGGTCCGCCTGTGGTTCTCAGCGAAACGCAAATGGCGGCCGTGATTAACTACGTGCGCACGCATTTCGGCAATCACTACAAAGACTCAATCAGCGCTGCAGAAGTTGCCGCACTCGACCAAGGGTATCACTGAAGGACGCTGCGGCTGCGGTCGCGAAAGGAAAACATGACTCAAGCTCGAAAAGTCGCTGTCCTTGTCGGCAGCCTGCGCAAGGGCTCGTACAATCGAAAGATGGCAAATGCCTTGATCAAGATGGGGATACCGGGCGTAGACCTTACCATCCTAGAGATCGGCGATCTCCCGCTTTACAACGAGGACCTCGACACCGACGCAAGACCGGACACCTGGACTTCATTCCGCGAAGCACTAGGCTCGTCCGCGGCGGTACTGTTCATCACCCCCGAATACAATCGCTCGGTGCCAGGTGCACTTAAGAATGCAATCGATGTGGGCTCGCGGCCCTACGGCAAGAGCGCGTGGCAAGGAAAACCGGGCGCAGTGATGAGCCTTTCTCCGGGAAAAATGGGAGCGTTCGGCGCCAACCAACATCTGCGCCAGTCGCTCGTATTTCTAAACGTCCCTGCAATGGCGCAGCCCGAGGCGTATATCGGTGGCGCCGCAAAGATGTTTGATGATGCGGGCGATCTCGTTGACGATGGAACAAGAACGTTCCTACAAGAGTTCATGAAAGCCTTCGCCACGTGGATCGACATGTTTGTCTCTCGACAGACCGTGCAGCAGGAGTGAATTGAAGCCTTTGCAGCCCGCGCGAAGTGGCGCGGGTTCTAAACAGCAGTGTCCAAAATCACGCTGATGCAAATGTGCCGATTGCTACCGGCAACCTATCTGACGGGCGCACGCCCTGATTGAGGGCAAGTTGGTGACGCCGCGAAGTCCTTACCCGCCCGTCTCCCATGCGAAGGCTCTGGAAGATGGAATTCATGATGCCGCCGCCGGCCGGAAAGGCGCGTTATTTGAATCACGAGCGGCGGGCAGAAAGAAGGGGGGTAAGGCGCCAAACCGTTGCTCGTTAGCTACACAGACGGATCAAGCAAACTACAGTGCTTGCAATCACTATTAGGCCATTTCGAGCCGACGATGTCGCGGCTCTCATTTCTCTGTTTCGCGCTTCAGTACGCGGAATCGACAGGCGAGAGTATACGGAATCGCAAGTCCTGGCGTGGGCGCCGGATCTGATCGAGCACGGCCAATTCGCGCATCGTTGCGTGATGAAATCCACATGGGTGGCCGAGGCGCAGGGCCACACGGCCGGCTTTTCCGACCTTGAGCCAGACGGGCATGTTGACATGCTCTATGTTCATCCGAGCATTCAACGACGTGGCGTTGCGCGGGCTCTTCTGACCCACATCGAAAAACTTGCTCGGACAAGAGGCTTACATCGCTTGTACACGGAAGCCAGTATTACAGCCCGCCCGGTGTTCGAGGCAATCGGATTCCTCGTCGTTGCGCCGCAGGAAGTCAGGCTACGCGGCGAAATCATGACAAACTATCGGATGGAGAAGCGGCTTGCATAACGCTCACCGATTGTTGCCGGTGATCGTTATTTGACGAAGTGGCTCGCTAACATACGTACCTTGGTGGCGGCAGGCGCATCAATCGCTTCGCCAGAATCGAGAACCTCATCGCGGCTAAAGGCTTGTGACTCGGTTCTTGCGCCTGAGGAAACCGACAAGATAACGTCCTTTTTCTGATCGCCCTGCTGTTCGATGAGTTGCACCTTTGGATCGGTGACGCCCAGCCTGTCCAGAGCCTTTTCCAAGGCACTGTGAATGTTGGCCAAGCCCTTCTGAAACTCATCTTCCGACATTTAAGTACCTGCTTTGTGATCCGCCTCGCGTCAAGACGTGCCAAGCCTCTCTAAATTTGCAAAAAGGCACTAGATACCAAGAGCCGCTAACTTCTATAGGCGGATTCCTAGTGGGAATTTATTAGCTGTACTAGGATGACTTACAAATGCTCTCACTCAGTCGCCGTTGGCAGCATCTTTAAATACGTCCGATCGCATGAATCGTCAAAAAGGCGCGATGATGAACGCAGGCAAGAGTCACCGTATGCAACGAATGACGGTGATATTGGCGATCACTGGGGCAATTCTGGTATTGATCACCGGCGGCTGTGCTCGAGTGAGCCAAAACGAGACGGCGATTAAGACCACGAATGGGGTAATCAGTAACGACCGCCTCAAGCCGGGACTTCAGTGGTATTGGACTTGGTTCGGGATCAACCATATCGAGTATCCGAGGATAACGCACACGGTGCAGTCTCTTCCGATCACCGCGATCGATAAGGGTCAACAATGCGATAGAGATTGCGTAACCCTGCAGACTCACGACAATCAGACGGTCACCGGCTCGTTGGTCGTGCGCTATCACGTTGCGCGCAGCGAGCTAGGCAAGGAAAGCGTCATGGCTGAACTGTACAGAGTTCGAGGCGCCACCAGTCAGCTTGATCTGCAGGAGAAATTGATTGTTCCTCCCATACTCGACTGCATGATCAACGTCGTTGATCACACGGACGCAAAGGATCTGGTCGAGAAAGACGCGGATACCATAAGAAACATCAAGGACTGTATTACTCCTCGTATACAGCCCTATCACGTAGAGGTCGAAGAGGTCTTCAACCGTGGCTTCGGACCTTCGGCCGAGGCGCGCGCCTCAATGAGGAAGTTTTCCGATGCGCGTCAGGAGGGGCAGGTCGCGCAGATCCAGCTGGACACCGCCGAGAAGCGACAGCAAGCGGCCATCAAAAACGCCGATGTGATGGCAACCGCCTATAATCAGCTGGTGAAACAAGGCATCCCAAAGGATCAGGCGCCACAATTGATTTGCCTTGGTGATGCGGGTAGCAAAGAACGGCCTTGCATCCCTCAAACGGCGATGGGCACTCTCGCCGTCGCACCTCGGTAAAGGCAGGTCGCGGTAAACTTAAGGTTATTACCGACAAAACGTCAAGAAAGATATTCAAGTGCGTCGCATACTGCTTCGATTTAGGAGGTAGTGTTGCGGACGAAAAACTGGGTAGCTCGTATTGATGCCGAGTCAAGTAAAAGGTCTACCAAACTCCTTGGCCACGCAGTTTATGGGTGTCTCTTCCTTGCCCCTTTGTCTTTGAGAGCGGAGATAAGCGCAGTCGAGGACATTGTCGTTACGGCAACCCGGGTTCCGGAGCCCGCCGACCAAATTCCGGCCGCCATCTCTGTTGTCTCCGGCAAGGAACTGCGGGAACGAGGCGCGACCGGTATGGCGAGCGCATTGAGTCTGCTGTCGGGGGTCGAGGCCCCCCCCGGCGGCGATGCCGGACCGTCCAGCGCAGTGCCTTCATTTTGGGGTCTGCACGAGTTCGACGCATTCTTGCTGGTAGTGGATGGGGTGCCGTGGGGCGGCGCCTACAACCCCTCGATTACGACGCTCGATTTGACAGATGTTGAACGAGTCGAAGTGCTGAAAGGCGCCGCACCCGTGATGTACGGCGCTACATCGTTCGTAGGTGTCGTGCATGCGATCCACTACCCTGCGGGCGAGGCTGCGAATGAGGCGGATTGGGCGTATGGCAACTACGGTTCCGTGCGCGGCTCCGCTTCGCTGGTTCTGCCGCAAATTGGGAATTACCGTCAATCCATCGCGATTGATGGACAAGACGTGGGATATCCGGATCCGCGCGAACGAGTTGTTGATCAGCGAGTGCTTTATCGCGGCGCCCTCGATGTGGAGAGCGGAAAATTCACGCTCGATGCTGACGTGACGCGAATTCGAGACCTTCCTCCGAGCCCCGTGCTTCGCGCCGGTACCGGCCTTACCTCCCTTACGCCAATCGATGCAAACTTCAATCCCGCCGATGCACGTGTCGATGAGGATCAATATCATCTAGCGCTAGGATATTCACAGCCTACATCTTTGGGTATTTGGGAGTCGCGGATCTCGTATGCCTATTCGGACATTGCCGATGACCGGGCTTTCTTGCACCCAGACTTAAGTGGTTCGGCTGATAGCCAGAACCAGCGTCGCTACATCGGGGATGGGTATTTCGATTCGCACCTTTCCATCGGCTTTTTGCCAGATACGACCTTGATCGTGGGTGCGGATGCTCTGTATGGACATGGGCGTCAAACGACCTTGAACGGCAACAGCGGCTACACCGTAACTTTAGATGGCGCGATGCTCCCTCCGCCGATCTCATCGATACCCGTAACGGAGATCGGCAGCGTCGATGATCATCGGCTATTTGCGGGACAATACGCACAGGTCGATTGGAAGCTTGGCGCTCGTTGGGACCTCATTGGCGGGATCCGTTTGAACGAAGCCTACGAACACAAGAAAACCTCAGATCTGGTTTTACCGCCGCAACTCGCTGTCGGCGATGAGCGCAAGACGATGATCCGTCCCACCGAGACTGTCGGTGTCAGCTACCGCGCGTGGAGCGCAGGCAAGAACGAGGTTGTTGTCTTTGCAGACGTACGCAATGCGTTCAAACCCGCTGCGATCGACTTCGGGCCTGACTTCACGCCGAATCTATTGAGTCCGGAGACGACGCGAAGCTATGAATTGGGCGTGAAAGGCGCGGTCCGAGACGGTCACTTCAGCTATCAAGCGGCACTATTCCAGCTCAACTTCCAGAATCTCGTCGTAAGAACCGATTCTGGAGCACTTGCGAATGCCGCGGGCGAGCAGCTCAAAGGGGTTGAAGCGGAAATGCGATATCAAGTCACGAATGAGGTTGGGCTCGCCGGTAGCGCTTCGTACCATGATGCCAGCTTCACGAAGTATCTATTCTTCGACGGGCTCTCCGATGTCGATGTCGCAGGGCGGCGCCTGACCCTCTCCCCGCACGTGCTCGCCTCCGGCGGACTTCTCTACGCGCCGTCGCGTGGACTGTTCGCCTCGGCGGTTGCAAGATATGTCGGGCGACGGTTTCTGGACCCTCCGAATAAGGCCGCGGTCGGTGGTTACTCGACATTCGATGCCAACCTGGGATACGGATTTGGCCGCGTTCGCCTCACGCTTGAGGGAGTGAATCTTTCAAACCAGCGACCACCGGTGACATCCAGTGAATTCGGCAGCCAGTCCTTCTACCTTTTGCCGGCACGCATGACTTGGATTCGTATTCGGTATTCTTGGGCATGACGGCAGCGTGCCGGCCAGGTCAACCGATCCAGCCAATTGCAGTGGGATGTGGACAAGCTGATGCAGCAGGCGAATAAAAATCTTCGTTGCTGCGACGCGCCAGAGAGCCAAGGATCTGCCGTCGTCGATGAATACGTATGCAGTATCTTGGCATCGGCTCTGTTCCGACTAGAATCTTCGTAGAGCTATCAGCGATTCGATCGCACCAGACTACACGCGAGCCCGTAGTGCGGACCGCGGCTATAACGATTGATTGTTAGGGAGTGCTTCTTGAAAACATCTATCCGGACGTGCGTCGGGCTGCGCGCCAGCATCCGACGCGCCCTCATTGTAAATTCGCCCGCGCCCGCGCATGGCGCGTGGTTGCTAGCCGCCGCCCTGGTGGGGGCGAGCGGCGCCGCGGGCGGGCAGCAGGTGCCAAAGCCGGTGCAAGTGGCCGCGGCAGGGGAGGGCGAACCACAAGAGATCGTCGTGGTGGGGATCCGCCCCGCCATAGAAAGCGCGATCGCCACCGAACAGGAATCTGCGGAGATCGTCGAGGCGATCTCGGCTGCCAATATAACAATGGCACCACGGATACGGCCACTTATTTCCTGCCGCAATCCTCGCAACCAACCTTCGACCTTTTGAGCGGTTTCGGCGTGATTTTGAGCGTTTCGCAGACCGACAGTTCCGGCACGGTGAAGGGGTCGGCCTCCGGAATACCCTCGTCGAGCATCCCATGCCGGGCTTGTCGAAGACGGTATGGAGCGCCGCAGGCTATTTACGAAAAGTATGGTTTCTCGGCGCGCATCGCCACCCGACATCGCTCCAACTACATCGGCGAAATCGACGACTTCTCGGGCTCACGAGCGTTGGAGTACGTAACGCACGAGCAAATCACCGACTTGCAAACCGGTTATGAATTCCAGCAGGGCCCCGCCAGAAGATTGTCCAACTCAATCAAATCCGAGGCTGCAAAAATCCCGTCGAACAGCTCGTTTCGGCCCAGCAGCTTGCGGGCCGCGAGATAGCCGGACTCCTCGGTGGTAAATGCATCGATTTGCAATTGCGGCAGGGCGACACCGCCCGCTTCCTCGATTGCAGCGGCAAAGCCGCGGTAGCGTTCAAAAAATTCTGGATAGTGATTTGATGCATCGCCGAGAAAGGCCAATCGGCGCCTGCCCAGATTCAACAAATGCTTTGCGGCGTCATAGCCGCCTTGAAAATTGTCGCATCCGATCGAGATGCCCGGTTGTCCCTCCATCACGG
This sequence comes from Gammaproteobacteria bacterium, assembly GCA_025355165.1. Taxonomy (GTDB): domain Bacteria; phylum Pseudomonadota; class Gammaproteobacteria; order Steroidobacterales; family Steroidobacteraceae; genus Bog-1198. Next base: position 93,800 of record JANYAD010000048.1, read on the forward strand.
CGCCCCATCGAACGAAGTGCGTACCATGCGCAACCAGTTGCTCGAGCCGGGCCCGGTACTCCACATAATCGCCATAACCCAGAAGGATGAGGCCGTCCGCTTTCTTGCTGTCCTCGTAGGTCACATGCCAATTGCTAGTCGGCTCTTGAAACGAAATCAGCAAGTCGTAGCCGCGCTGCGCGCAAATCCGAATGATGTGTCCGAGCATGGACAGGAAAAACGGATTGATGAGCGAATCGTCCGGCGTCGGATCCTCGAAGAACAGTAGCGCGATGGTATTTGAGTGCTGGCTGCGCAAATTAGAAGCATTTTTATCGACTGTATAATTTAACTTGTGCGCGATTTCCTCAATGCGCTTGCGGGTCTCCTCGTTGACGGTGGGACTGCCGCGCAGCGCGCGCGAAACCGTCGATTGGGAGACCCCTGCTAGATAGGCGATGTCAATGGATGTGGACTTGGCTGGCATGTCGGTCGATTATGTGCCGACGCTCAGAGCACTGCCAGAAATGATTGGTATGCAACCTCAAGGCAGCATTTGCAGAGCACGAGATCTGGAAGATACTCATCCCTGCGCTTCTGCGGCAGCGCTGCGTTGCGAGGAACTTGTAGTAAATAGGGATGTCCGAAAGCAGACCTAAGCACGGAATCCGCTGCAATGGCTCGGGAAGGGAATGCCGGAAGGCGAAATGCCGTTCTTGGGCTGGTCATACTAGGGCACGCATTGCTCGTCGTGCTTTTTCTACAGCCGGGTGTGCGGAGCAAAATCGAACCAAACCAGTACCCTATATCGCTCCCGCTTTTCGATATATCGATACCAACCTCGGCGAGAAATTCCGTTGTGCTTCCGGAGGCAATAACAAAGGCGCCGGAAGCAAAAACATTGCCCTCCTCCTCGAACGGCGCAACAGCAGATTTTGAGCCGGGTCGAAAGTCGGGTGCGTTATCTTCTTCGGACACGCCGACTTCGCAACTTAGCATCGACTGGTACGATCAAGCGAGGCAGGTTGCCAACTCGCAGGCTGAATCAATGATCGAAGAGCATAAGCGCGCATGCGCGGAGTTCGCGCTTCATGGCGAGCAACGCCTGGAGTGCCGAAAATACACGAAGCCCGATGACTGGGTTCCGGAGCCCAAAAAGTTTGGAATCGATGGCGGGCTGCCTTACGTGCGTCTAGGGAAGCGCTGCATAGTGGGGCTCGGCTTTTTTGGATGCGGCGTTGGGAAACTGCCGGAGGCTAACGGGCACGTTTTAGATGCCATGCGCGACCCCGATAGGCCACTAAGTTCAGTGCCGGATCCGAACGACTGACGGATGCCAACTCTGATAATGGTAACCGTCGAGGCAGTCATTTCAACCGCACTGGGCTCCTTGGCTAGTTGAGCCATCGATCAAAGAGTCTGGAAGCTCGCGGGAGGTCGCTATTCAATGATCCTCACGCTCGCATTGCACTTTAGTCGCGCGACAAGAATCATTGACCGGTTGATTTTCGGCGCAAAAGCGCGTCCACTGGACCTCCACAAATCGAGAATTTGCGGAGAACGCCGATGAAAAACCTAATCATTCGAGCGGTATGCAGCCTCATCCCTGCGCTTCTGCTATTTTCCAATGTTGCTGCGGCATAGAAACAAGGCAGAAGAGGGCGTGACTTAACGCCTCGGTGGCTCAGCTTTAAGCCGCTACAGCGGTGCTTTCCTTGTGCTGTGACGTGGCGCATGCCAACAAAGGGTTCTCCATACGCTCAAGCTAAGACCGGTCCGCCGGCAATGACGAGCATGCGCTACCTTCGTCAAATGAAATGCACATAAAAAAATATCTGCGATAGGCGTGTGTCGCACTGGCTGCCCTTTCGAATGACGATTCTGGCTACAGTAAGCGGGAACCATGGCAATCAACATGGAGCAGGTGACGGCCGGCACAACCCTATCAAGGTGAAGAAGGATGATTGATCTCAAACGCCGGTTCCTCGGTAGGGTGACGCCGTCCGGCAGGCACCGGCAACGGGTGCCGCAACTGAAACATCGGAGAGCGGAGAGCCGGCTCGAACTCTGTGCGGTCGCGAAGTGGCGGTTGTCTTTAAATGTTTTATGGGCTTTTCTTGGTCATCCGCACGCCGTATGGATAGCCTAAACCCCTGAAATATCGAGGGCCGCAGCGAAAGTCAGCAGCCCCCATTGTGCTGTGACCCGACAATTAACCCGCCATGAGCATACGTCCGTGGGCGCAAAATGACCGGGCTGCGGTTATCTTCGATTTCGGCCCACGCCGCAACCTGTTGATTCGATAGGCCAGCCAGTATTATAGAGGGGCGGATTCCTGTATAAGCACCTTATGTTCACCCATGCAGGGGGCCAAACTGCAGGATTCGAACAGTAGCTGGGGAATGTCTACACAATTGTACTGATTGAAAAAGTACTGCAGCCTTTGCATTATAAAGTCGACGTAGCGCATATCAAATATTGTCAAACAGCACACCTTCCTAAGGCGGGCTCTGATAAAAGGTGTGAAATGGCACATTGGGAAGGTCATAAGATTGATACTAGTACCGCGCTGCTAGATGTAATTACCACGGCTGTTACAGGTTCAGCCAAGCCGAGCCACTCTGATCGAATCCTTTTTACGGCGTGCGAATTTTGGGCCTCCGCCCGAAATTTCACCCTATTTGAGCAGTTGCGCGATGACCCCTTAAAGCAATTGGAAGCCGCCGAGGCCGCCTTCACCGACATCGGACTTGCGGGGGTGGCGGCAATCGTTTCGCGAGGTTGCACAATGCTCACGGAAGCGCCCGAGCCGGCCTCGCTGGCGCAGGTCGCGAAGAATATAGAATCTTCCCTTGCCGATATTGATGAACCTGTAGACCAAGTGATCGCACTGTATGCCAACCAGCAGGCTCGACGTCGGCAAATTTAGGGAAAGTTGACGACCGGTTCATTGGCCGGCTCCATGCGGCGGGGCGCCGCAGACCACCAAAAGGTTCGTCGATTCCAGCTAGCATTCATCGTGCCCCATCGTCCTGACCAGCTGCGGTGAACGAGCCCAATTCCTGCATTTTCAGGTTCAAATCCTTCTCGATTGCCAGTCTGCAAGCGGCGAGTCGCTTAAGGGGCTGTGCGGCGTGCAATTGATTGCTCAGCACCCAGGCAAGCGCTGGTGAACCAGCAGTTTCGTGGTTCGCAGGGCGCTTGCTGTGAGCCTGATCAAACACACGCTGTTTTTTTAGGGCATGTATTCTAGCAAGGTCGTTGTTGAGCTAGAGCAATGCCTCTCGGCGAATTCTTGTCAGATCGCTATCCGGTTTGAGCATGGCTGCACGAAATAGGCCCGGATATGCAAAAGGGCGCGTAAATAATAAGTTCTCCCACGGTAAGCTTGAAGCTCGTCAATCACCAACGCCGCGGACTGATAAGCGCTGCGGCCTGACATGTCGAATATAGGGTGGCGTCTTCGTCGTATCTCGGTGCCCAGGCGATCGCGTCGGGCTTGGTCAATGAGGGCTCGAAAATGCCGCTGTCTCTTTACTACCACCCATTGTCTTCTTTCTGCCATAAGGTACTCATT
>JANYAD010000052.1 GCA_025355165.1 Gammaproteobacteria bacterium
GCTGCCCCCGCCCGTCCGGTTTGGTCCACCGGTAAGAGCTCGCTTGATGCCCGCTTGCCGGGAGGGGGGTGGCCGACGGCGTCGCTCATCGAAGTATTGCTGGACGACATCGGGCTCGGTGAAGTACAGCTCTTTTTACCGGCGCTTGTGGCATGCCAACGTACCGTCATAGGCCGTGTTGATGCTCCCTGGCTTGTCTGGATTGCACCTCCCCATGAACCTTATGCGCCTGCCTTGGCGCAGCAAGGAATCGAATTGGGACGATTCCTGGTGGTGCGGCCGAACACCGCCGTTGAAGCATTGTGGGCTGCTGAGCAGGCTTTGAGTTCCGGTGTCTGCGCAGCTGTTTTGCTGTGGCTCAAAGGCACCGATGATCGCTGGTTGAGGCGCTTGAAACTCGCCGCCGAAGCGGGCGGCTCGCTCGGCGTGTTATTTCGTCCGGAAAGACATCGTTTCGAATCATCCCCCGCCAATCTGCGCTTGGTTCTGAGCCGAGGTGATCCCGAAGTGCGCCTCGATTTGCTCAAGGTGCAAGGCGGTTGTCCGGGCCCGGTAGATCTTGGGGGCCTTTGAAATTGCGTACTGCGAAATGGCGGACGGCAGACCTTTTTGCCGAGGCCAGCCCTGCATTGAGCCGCCCCGCGGATGGCCGCCCCGCGCTGCGCGCGCCGCCGGCGCCGAAGCCCTCGATCAGCCGGCCTATCCCAAGCCACCTTTGGTATGCGGTGGTATTTCAGGATTTAGCTCACGGGGAGTCTTCCGCCGTCTTGCAAAAGCTGTGTATGCACGCCCAAGCCTTCACCTCTTTTGTGAGTATCGAGCCGCCCAATGCGTTATTGCTGGAAATCAGGGGCAGCGTAAAGCTATTTGGTTCACTGCAACGACTGCATGCGGACATTGATGCCTGTTGGCGCCGGCTTGCCCTTGCGGCCCATAGCGCCACCGCGCCATCGACTCTCGCTGCGTTGTGGCTGGCGCGCGCCCGCAAGCCGCTGCAAATAGAGGATAGCGCAATGCTGCCGGGGCATTTGGCGAAGATGCCTCTTGCTTGCACGTTTTGGGGTGTCGAGAGGTTGCAAACCTTGCGCGCCATGGGCATCACGCGCTTAGGCGAATTGATGCGTCTGCCGCGCGCAGGTCTGGCACGTCGGTTGACTCCTGCACTGGTACAGGACTTGGACATTGCCCTGGCTCGGCGGCCTGCACCGCGCCGAGCATTCGTGCCGCGTGAACGCTTTCGCGAACGTTGTGATTTCGAAACGGAGATCGAAAGCGTTGCTTATTTGGAAAAAGCGCTCGAACCTCTGATCGAGCGCTGCGCACGCTTCTTGCGCAAGCGCCAAGCCGGAGTGCAGGCGTTGCAGTTAAGATTGAGGCATCGAGAAGGGCCGGCCACCCGAGTGCGCGTGGGACTGGCCAGCATTACCAGTGAACGCCGCCGATTGGCCGATGTGCTTTGCCAAAAACTAGAGCGTCTTGAACTTAAAGCGCCGGCTCGGAGCATGCAACTCATTTCAGGTCCCTTGCGAGGACTGTCGGCGAGCTCACTCGATGCCTTTGCCGGATTGACGGGCAGCCGCGACAACGCACCGCAATTGGTGGAACGTTTGCGTGCTCGCTTGGGCGAGGAGGCGGTTTATGGGGTCTGTCTAATCCCGGAACATCGGCCAGAAGCGGCGTGGCAGCGAGTTCATGAACTGGACTTATCCGCCGCGCTCAAGGGGGAGCAGGGTATGCTCAATCAAGACATGCCGCGCCCGGTATGGCTGCTACACGAACCGTTGCCTGTGTCTAAGCCTGAGATATTGCAAGGCCCTGAACGCATCGAGAGCGGCTGGTGGGACGGCAAGGGCGTGGCGCGTGATTACTATATTGCCCGTCAAAGTTGCGAGGCGGGTCAATCCCCTGGCGTACGGCTCTGGGTTTTTCAAGAGCGTAAGTCCAAACGCTGGTATGTGCACGGCGTGTTTGCTTAAGGTCTGAAGCGTGTACGCCGAACTGCACACGTTGAGTAATTTCTCCTTTTTGCGCGGCGCTTCACAACCCGAAGAATTGATCGCGCAGGCAAAGGCTCTCAACTACAGCGCGTTGGCCCTGACCGATGAATGCTCGCTGGCAGGCGTGGTACGCGCCCACGTCGCTGCCAAAGAGTTGGGATTGCCGCTGATCATCGGTACCGAACTCGAATGCCTCGACGGCCTAAAAATCATTGCGCTGGCAACGGACCGGGGGGCCTATGGGGCCATGAGCCGTTTGATCAGCAAGGCACGGCGCGCAACTCGCAAAGGATGCTATGCGCTTGCACGCACCGATCTTGAAGACTCGCTGACGGGATGTTTGATCATCTGGTTGCCGCGCGCGCACAAAACGGAGTTGCAGCGCCAAGAAGAGGATGGCCGCTGGCTGCGCGAACGCTTTGCAGGACGTTTGTGGATAGGCGTGGAACTGCTGACAGGTGGATATGATACGCGGCGGCTGGAATCGCTCGAAACACTGGGCCAGACATTGTCGCTGCCGTGCGTCGCTGCAGGCGATGTGCACATGCATCGACGCAGCCGCCGTGCCTTGCAGGATGTACTGACGGCAATCCGCTTAGCTAAGCCCTTGCAGTGCGCCGGCTATGATTTGTATCCCAACGGCGAGCGCTCGCTGCGTTCCTTGCAGCGCTTGAGCGAGCTGTACCCGGCGACACTGCTGGCGCAAACACTGCAAATTGCCGAGCGTTGTACCTTCCAGCTCGACGAGATGCGCTATGAATACCCTGAAGAAATCGTGCCCGCGGGAGAAACTCCCACGAGTCATTTGCGCGCCTTGACCATGCGCGGCTGCGCTTATCGATGGCCGGACGGGGCGCCGGCTGCCGTGCGCGAGAATATCGAGCACGAATTGCGCTTGATAGCCGAACTCAAATTCGAGCCATTTTTTCTGACCGTGCATGATGTGGTTCAATTTGCGCGCTCGCAAAGAATACTCTGTCAAGGACGCGGTTCGGCAGCCAACTCGACGGTCTGCTATTGCCTGCGCATTACCGAGGTGGATCCCTCGCGCATGTCCATGTTGTTCGAGCGCTTTATTTCCAAAGAGCGCAACGAGCCGCCGGACATCGACGTGGATTTCGAGCACGAGCGGCGCGAAGAGGTCATTCAGTATATATACGGCAAATATGGACGCGAGCGCGCAGCCTTGGCCGCCACCGTGATTTGCTACCGCCCGCGCAGCGCACTTCGGGATGTGGGCAAGGCATTGGGACTCGATCTGGCGCAAGTCGACAGGCTGGCGCGCGGCATGCAGTGGTGGGATGGACAGCGCATCGATCCGGAACGCATTCGCGCCTCTGGGTTCGAGCCTGAGGATCCGGTTATTTCGCGGCTCATGGCGCTATCTGCGGAAATCCTGGGATTTCCCCGCCATTTATCGCAACACGTGGGCGGTTTCGTCATCGCCCGCGGCCGATTAGATGAGCTCGTGCCCATCGAAAATGCCGCCATGGCCGATCGCACGGTGATTCAGTGGGACAAAGACGATCTTGATGCGCTGGGACTTTTGAAGGTGGACGTGCTGGCCTTGGGCATGCTTACCGCCATACGGCGCACGTTTAATCTGGTCAATGAATTTGGCGGTGCCTCCCGTGGCTTCGAGCTCGAGCTGGCGAGTGTGCCAGGTGAAGATCCGGCCGTGTACGACATGATTTGCCTCGCCGACACCGTCGGGGTGTTCCAAATTGAATCGCGGGCGCAAATGTCCATGCTGCCGCGCCTGCGACCGCGCAATTTTTACGACCTCGTGATCGAAGTGGCCATTGTGCGCCCCGGTCCCATTCAAGGCGAAATGGTGCATCCGTATTTGCGCCGCCGCAGCGGCGAAGAGGCCGTGACCTACCCAAGCAAAGAAGTAGAAACGGTGCTCAAGCGCACGCTAGGTGTGCCGATTTTCCAAGAGCAGGTCATGCAGCTGGCGATTGTTGCTGCCGGATTCTCACCGGGCGAGGCCGATCGGCTGCGCCGCGCCATGGCTGCGTGGAAACGCAAAGGCGGACTGGAGCCCTTCCAGAAGCAACTGATCGAAGGCATGCACGCGAAGGGCTATGAAGATAGTTTTGCACAGCAGATTTTCAAGCAGATTCTTGGCTTCGGCGAATATGGCTTCCCGGAATGCGTTGTTGGCGAAACCCGGGTAGTGGATGCAGAAGCCGGAAGATGGCTGACCATCGATGAGCTGGTCAGCGGGAGCGCGCGCCTTGAAAACACGTTTGCGTGCGACCCCGATCTGCGTTTTAGAAAACGTAAGGTGCTGCGTGTTATTCGAAGCGGTGTGAAGCCGGTCCTGCGCTTACGCACCGCGCTTGGCCATGAAATTACAGCCACGGCCGAGCATCCCTTTATGACCATGAGTGGGTGGCTTGCGCTTGGGAAGCTCCAAGTGGGTGATCATGTCGCAACGGCGCGCGTCTTGCCGCCGGCTGCTTTATCCGGTTCCGATGTGCAGTGGGATCAGATCGTGGAGATCGTGCCTATCGGCAACAGGGAAACCTATGACTTACAGATTGAAGGCGATCACAATTTTTTAGCCAATCATTTTGTCGTGCACAATTCTCATTCTGCCAGCTTCGCCTTGCTGGTATATACCTCTGCGTGGCTGAAACATTATGAACCGGCGGCCTTTTGCGCAGCGCTGGTCAACAGCCAGCCGATGGGTTTCTACGCGCCGGCGCAGTTGGTGCGCGATGCCCGCAACCACGGCGTGGAAGTACGCGCCGTGGACGCGGCCATCAGCGAATGGGATTGCACCCTGGAGCGGCAAGAGGACGGCCGCCCGGCTCTGCGTTTGGGGCTGCGGCTCGTCAAACATCTCTCGCAAGAGGGCGCCACGCGGCTGCTGGCTGCGCGCGCCTTACGCACATTTGACAGCATTGCAGACCTAGCCGAGCGCGCGGCGCTCGATCGGCGCGATCTTGAGGCGCTAGCCGCTGCGGATGCGTTGATGAAATTGACAGGGCACAGGCATCGCGCGGTGTGGCAGGTTACGGGGGTGGAAAGGGCGTTGCCCTTGCTGACTGCGGCAACCGCAGCCGATGAAGGTATTCCGATGCTGCGCGCGCCGCGGGAGGGCCAGGACATCGTTGCCGATTATGGCAGCACAGGGTTGACGCTGCGCCGTCATCCCTTGGCGCTGTTGCGCGATCGGTTGCGGCGGCGGGGCGTTTTCCCAACGCAGGAATTGTGGGACCAGCCCAATGGAAAACTGGTTAAAACGGCGGGGCTGGTCATTACCCGCCAGCGGCCCGGCAGTGCAGGGGGCGTGACTTTCGTCACCATGGAAGATGAAACCGGTTGTGTGAATCTCATTGTGTGGAATCGTATTGCAGTGGAGCAGCGTGCAGCGCTGCTGGAATCGCGTTTGCTCGAAGTGCACGGCAAGCTGCAGCGCGAAGGTGATGTGCAGCATGTCATTGCGCAGCGGCTGACAGACCTTTCATCGCTGCTCGGCGATCTGGTGGTGGCATCGCGTAATTTTCATTGAATGAGCCGGTGCGGGCGCGCATTCAAACATCCAGCCCTATCGAACGCATCAGTTCGATGCCATTGCTTTTGGTGACCACGCCAGGCCGCAATGTGAAATCAAACTCAAGCTTGCCATTCAGCAACTCGTCCTGAAAGTGGACATTCTCGATCACCCCGGGGGCAAGCCCGCCGATCTGCGTCAAGGCGAGATCGTGAGTGCTGATCAAGCCGATCGCCCCCTTCTTTATCAAGGCGCGAATGAGGCCCTCGGCACCGGCCCGCCGATCCGCCGAGTTGGTGCCCTGGAGCAACTCGTCCAACAAGAATAGCAACGGCAATGGCGTAGGTTCGAATAGCCGCCGCAGCCGCTTTATCTCGGCATAGAAGCGCGAGCTGCCCTCGTGCAATGAATCGTTGATGCGGATGCTGGCGCCGGTTTGCAGCGGCGTCAGGCGCAAAGATTTGGCGAGCACCGGCGCGCCCGCCATGGCAAGCACCGTGTTGATTCCGATGGTGCGCAGCAAGGTGCTCTTTCCCGACATGTTCGAGCCGCTCACCAGCAACACCGGGGTGCGTCCGCAGAGCTGCACGTCATTGCAGACCCGCACGGCGCAGGCAATCAAGGGATGGCCGATCGCCACCGCGGTAAAAGCCGGTGGGCCCTCGACGAAGTCGGGAAAGGGATCCTCGAACCGCTCGTAGGCGTGGCGCGACAGGGAAATCAAGGCTTCGATGTTGCCGAGCACTTCGAGCCAGGAGTGGATAAGCGCCCCGTGGGCGCTGCGCCAGCGTTCGGCTGCGATCGCTATCTGCAGCGGATACAGCAACAGCAACATGAATGGCGCGAGTATTGGATTGCGGCGCGCCTCGACGAAATTCACGATGGTCGCGAGCTTTAAGATGGCACTGGAGGCCTTTAGGCTATGCGATGAGAGCTTGGACTTCAGCCGCTGCAAAGGCAGGGCCTCGAAGCGCTCCTCCTCGATCCGCTTCAATAGCACCGCTAACCCCTTCAAATCCTCGAAAGCACTCTCAACCGTGGTGATGGCCGCGTGAATCGGCTGGCGTAAAAAATAGCCCACGGCAAGCTCGATGAGGATGACGGCGAGCAAGGGGTAGAGCACGCCCCAAGCGGCCCATGCGGCGATTGCCCCGACGGCGAGGCCACCGATGAGGGGAGCGCCTACGCGTACCCAGCGGGATCCGAGCCGATTCGGCGCCTGCGCCCAAGCGTTTAAAAGCTCGGGGTGCAAATCGATCTTCAAGGACTCGCCCTCGATCGCCATGCGTTCCCGAAAATCAACGCGGTCGCGAAGCTCGGCAATGGCGGCGTGTCGCGCCCGTATTGTGTCCAAGTCCGCCGGCGCCAGCAGCCATGAGGCCAGTAGGTTTTCGCCCGTTTGCGTGCGGGCGGCGCAAAGCAGCTCATACAGGCTACCGAGGCCGAACAGATCCAAATCAGCGGCATAAATGTGATGCACATCCTCGAAGCGCGCACCCGTTGTACCCTGGCCGCTCCAGTGGTCATTCAGCCGCTCGAGGCCGGCACGGTAATACTGCACCGCGCGTTGCGCCTGGGTGCGAAAGCCGCGGATGCGCTGGTGATAGGTGAGCAGCGCGATGAAGGCGAGGATCGGAATCAAAAGCAGGGCGCGCGGTAACGACACAGAACCGAAACAAAGCCAGGCGAGGGCCAAGAATGCGGCGCCGATTCCCAACCTCATGCTCTCAATACGGGCATTGAGCGTGTCGAGCGTCGCGAGATGCGATTCGCGCATCGCCAGACGCTGCGAATATTCTTCTAATGGAGCCACAAAATAGTTTGGCACATTTCCCCGCGGTTGGCCTTCACGCTAGGATCAAAGCGCCAAGCCCTCGAACGAACGATGCAGGCAGACCACACCGCCTTGGCATCAGCCAAAACGCAGTGCTTGACTTAAGAGAAATCGCGCCGCATAAGCTCGCCCCTGGGAGTAACGCATGAAGGAGAAGGATTCGTGGTGGTGGCGTTCAGGTGCACGACTGGATGGGTGATGGGATTTGCGATCTTCGCTGCATCGGGCCAGTCCTTGATAGAAGCGGAAAATTTACTCTTCTCGCCGCCCAAGGATTTTAAAATCGGCTTCCAATGGAGCCATGACAACAGATCAATGACAGAGTTTGTTCCAAGCAGCGAAACGGTGGATGACTGGTCCGAGATCCTGACGGTGCAGATTTATCGCCACGCTACTGTGGATGCAGCCACCGTCCTGCAGGGCGTGGGGAAGAGGTATACGGATGCATGCCCTGGAACGACTGCGGAAAAGGGCGGCCTGTTCACTGGAACGGTGAATGGGTACGTGGTCTCGATGCTGTTACTCAAGTGTCCGCGCAACCCCTCGAGCGGGAAGCCCGAGACGACTGCATTTCGCGTTATCAAGGGTAACGACGCCCTGTATTCGGTGCAACATGCGTGGCGCTCTGCGGCCTCAGACCAGCAGCTCGCCGACGCGATGCGCGCACTCGCCAAAGTTGTTGTTTGCGATACCCGAGCTCAGGAACATCCATGTCCTTCCTTCGATTCCCTCCGCACCTCCAAAGTGATCCACCTGGCGCGCTTGCGCTCTTAAGGTGCGTAATAACCCATTGCTTGTTTTCTCCTCTGCACGGGCGAAGCGTGCTCGTCGGCATCGCCGGCAACCGGATTTGCCGATTGGCCTATCACGGATCAAGAACTTGAACCATGGGTCGCTGCGCATCACCTTAAGGGCGCAGTTCCCGGAGCATGTGCCTGCCAACCAAGCGGTCGCACATCATCAGTTCTTGAGCGCCGAACAGTGCGCCGGTGCTTGGGGGGATCTGTGCGCAATGCGTTCCGGGCGGCGGGACCTAAACCGGTGAGGCGGTAGTCTGAGCTCTATTGCGAAGAAATAGGTGCTATCGAGATCGATGCAATACCGGGACCACTTGAACTAAACACTTTGCCGTGCAGCACTGCGCTCAGCCCTCCGGTGCGGCGGATGCGCAAACGTATGGCTTTTTTGAAAAAGCGGTCGACCGCACGCCGTTCTCAAACCCACCCGGTTGACCGATCTCGGCCTGTGAGTTCGCCCAAGTAGGGCGACGATTATCAAAGGCGCGGCTGGGAGCTCCTGGGCTCGGGTCGATCAGCGCAGCTTTCGTGCCGCCCAGTACGATGCCGAATGCAGGGGCTTGGTGCCGTATCCGGCGCAACAGCTCAAGTGAGCCACCTCGAAATTTGCGCTCTTGCGCAACGCGGGCGGCCGACCAAGAAACTGAGATCTGATTCTCGCTAGCGGGCTTTTTTCTTCTTCCGAGGGCTCTTCTCGCCCGATTCGGTGCCCTTCTCACCGTCCCCGTCCGCTACCTCGCCGGAGCCGATCTCATAGTCATCAAAATCGCTCATCAGTTCGGCGGTGCGCCGCTCCTCCATGACGCGCTCGAGGCGCCGCCAGGCGGGCTCGGCTGCCCCTTTGGGCGCTCGGCGTCGCTGCGTCTCGACGTCGCGCATGATGTGATCGACATCGACATCATCGCCGCCCGGCGCGGCATCTTCCGCGTCCTCTTCCTCGAACTCTTCAGTTTCGGGTTTTTCACTTGACACGGGCGCGTTATAAACGGAAACGCGGTTCGCGTGCAATACCCCAGCACACAGACTGGGCTATTTGACCAGGTCGTTTAGCTGGAATATCGGCAGCAGCAGGGCAATCACGATGAACATCACAATACCGCCCATGAATACCACCATGATCGGGCCCAACAGATTGGTCATGTTCGACAGCAAGCCATCCATTTCCCGCTCCTGGTTGGTGGCAGCTCGCTCGAGCATTTTTTCCAGCTCTCCGCTGCTCTCGCCGCTGCTGATCAAATGAATCATCATGGGCGGAAACAGCTTGCGCGCCGCCAGCGATTTGCCGATCGGTGCGCCCTCGCGCACCCGCAGAGCCGCTTCTTCTACCGCTCTTTTCATCGGCATATTGGTGACGACTTCGGCTGAAATGCGCAGCGCTTCGAGCACGGGAACCGCACTGGCGGTTAAAATGCTGAACGTGCGGGAAAATCGCCCTGTGTTCAATCCCCGAATCAGTTTTCCGACAACCGGCACGCGCAGCAGGAATCGATCGAACCGCAAACGGTTTTCCGAGCCCTTCAGCCAGCGCAAAAACCCCCACACCGCCGCGCCGATCACGATCAAGGCATAGAACCAGTAGTGGCGAATCAAATCGCTCATGCCGATGAGGATTTTCGTCGCGATCGGCAATTCCTGGTTGCTCGATTGAAACACCGCCACTACCTGGGGCACCACATAAGCGAGCAGGAAAGACACTATGCCGAAGGACAGCACCAACAGCACGATGGGATATACCAGCGCGTTACTCACCTGCTGCCCCATGACCTGGCGCGATTCGGTGTAGTCCGAGAGCCTTTCCAGCACCTGGTCCAGCTTCCCGGATTGTTCGCCGGCAGAGACGGTGGCGCGGTAGATCTCCGGGAAGGCTTGCGGGAAATCCCTCAGCCCGTCCGCCAGCGGGTGCCCTTCAACCACTTTACTGCGCACGCCGAGCACGATGCGCTGCACGCGCGGCTTTTCGGTCTGCTCGGCCACAGCCTGTAGCGTCTCTTCGAGGGGCAGGCCTGAGCGTAACAGGGTCGCTAATTGACGCGTGAGCAACGCCAGATCCAAGCTCGACAGGCCGCGGCGCATGAAGCGGCGCCGGCGGCTTTGTTTGAGCTCTTGCTGCGCGGTCTCCTGGATGTCCATCGGCAGCAATTGCTTGTCTCGCAACAACTGTCTGACATGCTTCGGAGTATCGCCTTCGATCAGTCCCTTGCGCTCGCGTCCTTGAGCGTCAAGGGCCGTGTACTCAAACGCGCCCATTAGGCTAGTGCGCTCACACTGCCACCTAGTCCTCGCGGGTAACGCGCAGCACTTCTTCCAGCGTCGTTTCCCCCGCCATCACCTTGCGCCTGCCATCGTCGCGAATGCCCGGGCTCGCGGTGCGCGCATAGCGCTCAAGATCTTGCTCAGAGGATCCATCGTGAATCATGGTGCGCATGTGATCGTCCACCGCGATGAGCTCGTAGATCCCGGTTCGCCCGCGGTAACCGGCGCCCGGATCGATGCTCGGGCGGTATAGCTCCACGGGCGTTCCCGCAGGGTCCAAGTTCAATAGGCGCCGCTCATACTCGCCTGCCGTAAACTTTTCGCGGTTGGTGGGATTGAGCACGCGCACCAGGCGCTGCGCCATGACGCCGATCAAGCTGGAGGAAAGCAGGAACGGCTCGATGCCCATATCGCGCAACCGGGTAACGGCGCCCACCGCGGTATTGGTGTGAAGCGTGGAGAGTACCAGGTGGCCGGTCAAGCTCGCCTGCACGGCAATCTGCGCCGTTTCAAGGTCGCGGATTTCACCCACCATGACCACGTCGGGGTCTTGCCGCAATATCGCGCGCAGGCCCCTCGCGAAAGTCATTTCGACTTTGGTGTTCACCTGCGTCTGGCCGATGCCATCGATGTAGTACTCGATGGGATCTTCGACCGTCATGATGTTGCGTGTGTTGTCGTTGATGCGCTCGAGGCTCGCATACAAGGTCGTGGTCTTGCCCGAGCCGGTGGGTCCGGTCACCAGGATGATGCCGTGGGGCTTGTGGATGATGTCATCCATCATGTCTTGAGTACGCGCATCCATGCCCAAGGAAGTCAGCTCGATTCGGCCGGCCTGCTTGTCGAGCAAGCGCAGCACCACGCGTTCGCCGTGGCCCGAGGGCAAGGTGGAGACGCGCACATCGACTGCGCGGCCCGCGATGCGCAAGGAAATTCTGCCGTCCTGCGGAAGCCTTCGCTCGGCGATATCCAGCTTGGACATCACTTTGATGCGCGAGACCACCAGCGGCGCGACGGCGCGTTTGGTTTGCAGCACCTCGCGCAGCACCCCGTCGACGCGAAATCGGATGACCAGGCGATTCTCGTAGGGTTCAATGTGAATATCCGACGCGTTTTCCTTCACCGCCTGGGTGAGCAGTGCGTTGATCAAGCGGATGATCGGCGCTTCGTCATCGCTCTCCAGCAGGTCGGAGGACTCGGGGATGTCCTCAGCGAGATGCGCCAGATCCGTGTTGTCGTCCAGACCCTCCAACATTTGCATGGCGGCGCCTGAACCCGCCTCATAAGCAATGCGCAGCAAAGAGTCAAAGGTTTCGACCGACACGCGCTGCAGCTTCAAAGGAACGCCGACGAAGCGGCGGACCTCGGCCAGACATTGCGGGGTCACGCCGGGCCGGCAAACGGTATCGGCCGAGCCATTGGCGACGCCCCGCACCAGCACGCCGTGACGCTTCGCGAACGGAAACGACAGTTTCCTGGGCTGCTGCGGATCTTGCAGCTCTGCATTCATGGCGGAGGCGTCGTCTGGGGTAGAGGCACGGTGAATCGCGCCGGGGGCGAGCCTGGCGTGGCACCTTGCGGGTTCGTTTCCGACGGCGCAGGAGCCGGCGGCAAGGCGATGCCGGAGGGGATGGGCGGCACCACCGGCTGCTTCTCGCCGGGCAGCAGCGTGACGTGCCCGCCGGTGATGCTTTGCTGCATGCGCCGCACCTCGTCGTACTTCGACTCGCTGGCGGTCTCGGTTGCCTCCGCATCGCGCATGATTCGAGGGCGGATGAAAACCATCAAATTCTTCTTCTGCCGCGAGCCGCTGCGCGACTTGAACAAGTTGCCGAGGATTGGGATCCTGCCGAGCCCGGGCACACGGTCTTCACTTTCGGTGACGGTGTCCGACATGAGGCCGCCAAGCACAATGATGCCGCCGTCTTCGATCAATACCGTGGTTTTGATGGAGCGCTTGTTGGTGGAGATATCGGATGAATTGGCCAGCTTTGCACCCGGGGAGGAATCTTCCTGCTCAATCTTCAGCTGCACCGAATTGCCTTCATTGATGTGCGGAGTCACCTTCAAAATCGTGCCCACTTCCTCGCGCTGGATGGTCGTGAAAGGGCTTGTCGTGCCCGAAACGCTCGCGGAAGAAATTGTTGAGCGCGGTGTCGATCTGGTCGTCATGAACGCCCACGGCTGGGGATACACTTCGCGAGCGCTGCTGGGAAGCGTTTCCGATTATCTGATGCGGCATGTCGATGTGCCCTTGCTGGTCATG
>JANYAD010000150.1 GCA_025355165.1 Gammaproteobacteria bacterium
ATTCGCTTTGGGACTGCCAAAATCCACGTGTATCTCATGGTCAGGTCTAGCGGCACCAACGGTGGATACGGAACTCACGATCAATAAGCGCTTAATCTGCCGTTTCGGCGAATTGTCTAATTTCAGCAGGTCATCCACATGGTCTATCTCCTCGCGACGCTCGCCCGTAAGAAATACCTCGAAAGAATCGTGCGGCGTTTTTATTTGGTGGTCAGCGAGCCGCTCATGAATTATTCCCATCAACCGAATGAGTTTGGTGGGCTCAAGCAAAAAAGCGCGCGTGTACTCTTTGTGGACTTGCTTCACGAATGCTCCATGCGGTGCCAGAACATCAGCGCAAACAGAGTAAGTCTCGGACGCGCCCAATGGCTCTACCCCGTAGCGATCACTTGGGGTTTTCTAGAGTGTTAAGTAAGTGGACACAAACGCGGACACAAAGCATTGGCTGACCGCGTGTAAGTATTGGTCGGGGCGACAAGATTCGAACTTGCGACCCCTTGCACCCCATGCAAGTGCGCTACCAGGCTGCGCCACGCCCCGACCGGAGGCAAATGATAGCCCAATTGGGCTTGAAAAGAGCTTGAATCGCTTTACTGCTTTTCAGCGACGAAGAATTTTGATGAGTTCCTCGAGTTCCAAGCGCATTTGATGAATGAGCTGCTGGCTCTGGTTGAGGTCCAATTGCGCATCATCCCCGGTGAGTCGGTTGCGCGCGCCGCCGATGGTGAAGCCCTGTTCGTACAGCAAGCTTCGGATCTGTCGAATGATCAACACGTCCTGCCGCTGGTAATAGCGGCGATTACCGCGGCGCTTGACCGGCTTTAACTGCGGAAATTCTTGTTCCCAGTAGCGAAGCACATGGGGCTTGACCCCGCACAGATCGCTGACCTCGCCGATCGTGAAATAGCGCTTGCCCGGTATCGGCGGCAGTTCGCTGTTATTGCTTGGTTCCAGCATACGCTTCGACGCGCGCCTTCAGTTTCTGCCCAGGACGGAATGTAACAACGCGACGCGCGCTGATGGGAATTTCTTCACCTGTTTTTGGATTTCTCCCGGGACGTCGATTTTTATCGCGCAAGTCGAAATTGCCGAAACCCGAAAGCTTTACTTGCTCACCTGAGGAAAGAGCGGCGCGAATCTCCTCGAAAAATAAGTCGACAAGTTCCCTTGCCTCGCGCTTGTTAAGCCCTAGTTGATCGAATAGGGCCTCGGCCATTTCCGCCTTTGTCAGGGCTGCCATGCTTATTGGTCTCTTATTGTGGCACTCAATACATCCCGTAGCCGGGTAGTCACTGCGGTTACCACGGCGTCAGCATCTACGTCGGTAAGAGTGCGGGAAGAGTCCTGTAAAATCAAGCCTAAAGCGACACTTTTTCGTCCAGTTTCTATGCTGGGGCCCCGATAGACATCGAACACCCGCAGCTCGCTTAAAAGACCCGACGCACTAACAGTAACATTTTCCTGCAACACTGCGAGGGGCACGCTTTCATCTACCACAATAGCCAAATCACGTCTGACGCTGGGGAACTTAGATATTTTTGTATAATTCAACGGTTTAAGTAATAATGATGACAATAATTCTAATTCAAACAAAAACACTGTAGAGGGAAAATTGAGCGTCTTCGCGACTTGCGGGTGCATCTCGCCCAACCATCCAATGGCCACGGCCCCGCGGTAAATGCGCGCCGTGCGGCCGGGACGCAATGCCGGCATCGAGTCCGGCTCGAATCGCACACTCGATACATCGCCAGTCAAGGCGAGCACGGCGATCACATCGGCTTTCACATCGTAGAAATCCACCGGTTCACTGCGGCTGCCCCATTGTTGCGGCCACCGCTCTCCGGTGGCGATGCCGGCCAGGGTTTCGACTTCTTGCAACGTCCCGCTCTGCAAGCGGAATTGAGTCCCCATCTCGAACAGCCGAGCCCGGCTCTGCTGACGTCGTAAATTCTCGCGGCAGGCATGCACCAGCCCGGGCCATAGCGAAACGCGCATCGCCGCCAAATCCGCCGAGATCGGGTTCGCCAGATTGAGGCTCGGTGTACCCGGGAAAAGTTGCTGCTGCAAGGCAGGGTCGACAAAGGCATAGCTAATGATTTCGCGATAGCCTCTATCAGCCATTGCATACAGCGCTCGGTCCGCCGGTACCCGCCGCTCGGTCGCGGAACCCGCGCTCTGCAGCGTGGTCGCGACGATCTCCGGGATGCTGTCGAAGCCGCGCAAGCGCGCCACTTCTTCGATCAAATCCGCCTCGATTTTGACATCGAAACGATGTGGCGGCTTGTGTACGCGCCACCCCTCTCGGCTCGCTTCGGCCTGATCGCTGATCGCTGCCAACACTGCAGCGATCTGCGCCTCGGGGACTTCCACGCCGAGCAATCGGGTCACCCGGTCGCGGCGCAATGACACCCAATGCGGCTCGGGGACGGCGGCCTGAACCTCGCCGCTCACTTGCACGGGACCCGCGATACCCCCGACACACGCCAACAGCAGCGAGGTTGCGCGTTCGACTGCAATCGCCGCCAGGGTCGGATCGACGCCGCGCTCAAATCGTTGCCCGGCATCGCTGAAGAGGCCCAAGCGGCGCGCCCTTCCGGCAATTGCCTGCGGCACGAAATGCGCGGATTCCAGCAACACATCGGCCGTGGAATCAGAAATGGCGGTGCGACGTCCGCCCATGATCCCCGCGAGCCCCACTGCCCCGCTTGCATCGGCAATGACCAGATACTCAGGATTCAGTTGGTAGTCTTTGCCATCGAGCAATGTGATGCGTTCCTCGACGTGCGCCGACCGCACCGAAATGCCTTGGTCGAGTTTGGCGAGATCGTAGGCATGCATCGGCTGCCCCAGTTCCACCATCACATAGTTCGTGATATCGACGATGGCTGAAATGCTGTTAATTCCTACGCGCCGCAGGCGCTCGCGCAGCCAGAGCGGCGCTTGTGCATTGGGCTTGACACCGCGAATTACGCGCGAGGCGAGCAGCGGGCAGTCAGCCGAGTCAAGCGCCACTGGAAATATCGCATCCTGTGCGCCCGCTGCCACGGGCGATATTGAATATTGCAGATAGCGCCGCTGCTGTGCCGCGCTGTAATCGCGGGCAATGCCGAACACGCTCATGCAGTCACCGCGATTCGGCGTGGCATTGACCTCGAGCACGGTATCGTCCAGATCCAACACCGTACGCACGTCTTCATTCAACGGCACAGAATTATCCAACTCCATGATGCCGTCGTGTTCATCGCCTAAGCCTAACTCGCGCGCCGAGCACAGCATGCCGTTTGATTCCTGGCCACGCAGTTTCGCGCGTTTGATCTGCACGTCGTTCGGCAACTGCGCGCCCACCATTGCCACGGCTACCTTGAGCCCCACTCGGACGTTTTTTGCGCCGCATACGATCTGCAAGCGGTTCTCGCCATCGGTGGTGACTCGGCAAAGCGATAGCTTTTCGGCATCCGGGTGAGGGCCGCATTCCAGCACTTCGCCCACCACCACGCCGGAGAACGGTGGCGCGACCGGCGAGAGGGATTCGACCTCAAGGCCGGTCATGGTCAGCTGCGCTGCCAACTCGGCCGGCGAGGCACTGATGGGTGTGAATTCCTGCAGCCAGCGGTAGGTGACTTTCATGTAACGACTTAGGGAAATTGCTTGAGGAATTGAAGGTCGTTTTCAAAGAACAGACGCAAGTCATCGACCCCATAGCGCAGCATGGCGAGTCGATCGATCCCCATGCCGAAAGCATAACCCTGCCACTTCTCAGGGTCGATGTTCGCCGCCGTCAGTACGTTAGGATGGATCATTCCGCAGCCTAGGATTTCCAGCCAACCGGTGTGCTTGCAAACTCGGCAACCCTTGCCGTTGCAGAACACGCACTCGATGTCGGCTTCGGCGGACGGTTCTGTGAAGGGAAAGTAAGAGGGCCGCAGCCGCATGCCAAGTGACCGCTCGAAGAACTGCTCGAAAAACGTGTGCAGCATGGACTTCAGATTCGCGAAGCTTACGCCCTCCCCGATCACCATGCCTTCAACCTGGTGAAACATCGGCGTGTGCGTCATGTCTGAATCGATGCGGTAGACGCGGCCGGGCGCAATGATGGCCAATGGCATGGCCGATGAGCGCATGGTGCGGATCTGCACCGGCGAAGTATGCGTACGCAGCAGCCTGCCGTCGGGGAAATAAAACGTGTCGTGCATTGCGCGCGCGGGGTGATTCTTCGGGATATTCAGAGCCTCGAAGTTGTGAAAGTCATCTTCCACCTCCGGTCCCGATACCACCTGGAACCCGGCTTTCGCAAAGATCTGCTCGATCCTAAGCCTCGTGCGCGTGACAGGATGTAGAGAGCCCACCTCCGCACCACGTCCCGGCAGGGTCACATCGATGGTGCCCGCGGCGAGTTCCTTCTCCATGGCGGTCTGCTCGAGGCGTAGCCGATGCATTTCCAGCGCCGCATGGATAGCAGCTTTGGCATCGTTGATTCGCTGACCCGCGGCCGGACGTTCGGAGGCCGAAAGCGCCCCCAAACCCTTGAGCTGCTCGGTGAGCAGCCCCTTTTTACCCAACAGCCTTACGCGTACCTCCTCGAGCTTGCCTATGTCGCTCGATGCGTCCACATCGGCGAGCGCCAGGTCAACAAGCGCCGAAAGCGATTCCGCGCTGCTCACGGCTAGGCCGCGAGGCTGGCTTTGGCCTTTTCCGCGATCGCTGTAAATGCCGGCATGTCATGCATCGCCAGATCCGCAAGCACCTTGCGGTCGATGGCGAGCTCCGCCTTGTTCAAGCCGTCGATGAGCGTGCTGTACGTCATGCTGCACAGCCGTGATGCCGCGTTGATGCGCGTAATCCACAGTGCTCGGTATTCACGTTTCTTTTCGCGACGGCCGCGGTAAGCATACTGGCCGGCCTTGATGACCGCCTGCTTGGCCGTGCGAAATACTTTGCGTCGGGCATTAAAGTAGCCTTTCGCTTTTTTCAGAATCTTCTTGTGCCGCCGACCTGCGACGACACCGCGTTTAACTCGTGCCATTTTCTTTTCTCCTGACTAACTTAAGCGTTCGGCAAACATTGCTTGATGCGCTTCACGTCAGACTCGCTAACGTGCATCTCGCGGCGCAGCTGACGCTTACGCTTGCTCGGCTTTTTCGTCAGGATATGACGACGGTGGGACTGACCGCGTTTGAAGCCATTCGCTGTTTTGCGAAAACGCTTCGCCGCAGCCCGTTTCGTTTTCAACTTGGGCATGATCGACTCCTAATTTTTAGCCCTGCTCACAAGCACACCAAAGAATCTGACGATTCTTGCAATGTGCCGCTACAGGCGGGGTGACAGACTTTAAGGTCTGCCGCTCACTTCTTTTTGGGCCCGAACACCATGATCATCTGCTTGCCTTCCATCAGCGGATTCTGTTCCACCACCGAATACGGTGCGAGGTCTTCAGAAATCCGCGTCAATAGTCGCCTGCCGATGTCTTGATGCACGAGCTCACGGCCGCGGTAACGCAAAGTCACCTTGGCCTTATCACCCTCGGTTAGGAAGCGAATGATGCTACGCAGTTTGACCTGGTAGTCCGCCTCTTCCGTCCCGGGACGAAACTTTACTTCCTTTACTTGAATCTGCTTCTGCTTACGCTTCGCCGCGTGCGCCTTCTTGTTTTGTTCGAACAAGAATTTGCCAAAGTCCATCACCCGAACCACCGGGGGCTCCGCCATCGGCGAGACCTCTACCAGGTCCAGAGTCTGCGAGGTGGCCATCTGCAGCGCTTCCGCGCGCGTCATCACCCCTGCTTGGCTTCCATCCGCTGCGATCACTCGCACCGATGGTGCGGAGATCTCCTCATTGCGCCTTACCCGCTTCGACGTTGCGATACACGATCCTCCAAAACAAGACGGCCGCGGCTCGCGACTTCGTCGCAAAGCAAGGTGTTGAGCTCGGCAAGCTCCAAACTACCTAGATCTTTGCCACCGCGCGTGCGTACGGCCAGGGTGCGTGCCTCTACTTCCCGCTCACCCGCGATTAGAAGAAAAGGCACACGCTTAAGTGTGTGCTCGCGGATTTTAAAGCCTACCTTCTCATACCTCAAGTCCGTTTCTACCCGAAGCCCCTGATTTTTCAGGTTTTCCGCCACTTCCAGGCAATATTTGTCTTGCGAGTTGGAAATTCCCATCACCACCGCCTGCACCGGAGCCAACCAAGCGGGCAATTTTCCGGCGTGGTGCTCGATCAAAATGCCGATAAACCGCTCCAGGGAGCCAAACATGGCCCGGTGGACCATGACGGGCATGTGCTTTTGGCTGTCCTCGCCAATGTATGACGCCCCGAGGCGGGCCGGGAGGTTGAAGTCGACCTGCAGCGTCCCGCATTGCCAATCTCGACCAATGGCGTCCCGCAAGACAAATTCAAGTTTGGGCCCGTAAAAAGCGCCTTCGCCGGCGTTCAGCGTGGTTTCAATGCCGGCGGCGGCGGCGGCGTGGCGCAGGGCCATTTCGGCTTGGTCCCAAATCTCGTCCGAACCCACCCGCTTCGCCGGCCGGTCAGAGAATTTGATCCGCACGTCCGTGAATCCGAAGTCCCGATAGATGCTCAAGATCAGATCGGTGATTTTGACGGACTCCGCCGTGATCTGGTCCGGCGTGCAAAAAATATGCGCATCATCTTGCGTGAAAGCGCGCACTCGCATGAGCCCGTGAAGAGCGCCCGAGGGCTCGTAGCGGTGCACGGCGCCAAATTCCGCCAAGCGCAGCGGTAATTCGCGGTAGCTGCGCAATCCCTGTTTGAATACCTGGATGTGCCCGGGGCAATTCATCGGCTTCAAGGCAAATACCCGCTCATCGGGTGTCTGCGTCATGTACATGTTCTCGCCGAAGGTCTCGATATGACCCGATTTGACCCACAGATCTCGGTCCATAACCTGCGGCGTGTTGACCTCTTGATAGCCTGCCTCGGTTTGGCGCTGGCGCATATAGTTGATCAGCTGCTGGAATAGCGCCCACCCCTTGGGGTGCCAGAACACCGCGCCCGGCGCCTCTTCCTGAAAATGGAACAGGTCGAGTTCCCTGCCAATGCGACGGTGATCGCGCTTCTCCGCCTCTTCCAACCGCGTCAAATATTCCTTGAGCTGCTTCTCGTTAGCCCATGCGGTGCCATAGATCCGCTGCAGCATTTCGTTGCGCGAATCGCCGCGCCAATAAGCGCCGGCCACTTTCATCAGCTTGAAGGCCCTGAGCTTGCCGGTACTCGGGACATGCGGTCCGCGACACAAATCCTCCCAGTCGCCTTGGCCATACAAGCTAATCAATTCGCCCTGGGGAATGGCAGAGATGATTTCAGCCTTGTAGTGCTCGCCGATTCTCTTGAAATGCGCGACGGCCTCATCTCTGGGCAGCACGCGGCGGTGAACTTTCAAATCCTTGGCCGCAATCTCCGCCATGCGCTTTTCGATCGCCGCCAAATCCTCGGTCGAGAAAGGACGCTTGTAGGCAAAATCATAGTAAAAGCCGTTCTCAATGACCGGCCCGATGGTGACCTGCGCTTCCGGAAAGAGTTCCTGCACGGCATTCGCCAACAAATGGGCGGTGGAATGCCGGATCACACTCAAGCCTTCCGGATCTTTGTCCGTCACGATGCTCAAAGTCGCGTCCCGGTCGATGGACGCTGAGGTATCTACCAGTTCGCCATTGACCTTGCCGGCAAGGGCCGCTTTCGCAAGACCTGGACCGATACTGGCAGCCACTTCCGCCACCGAGACCGAATGCTCGAAGTGCTTTTGGCTACCGTCGGGAAGAGTAATCGCTGGCATGGAGAAGTCTTAATAAATGGGGCCGACACCCCTAACCCTACAGGGATGGTGCGCGCTAGTGGGATCGAACCACTGACCCCCACCATGTCAAGGTGATGCTCTACCGCTGAGCTAAGCGCGCGGCGTAAGGGCGCGAAAGATACCGGATTCGCGGTCGCTGATAAAGCAAAACCCGCCGAATGCGCTAAAAATCACTCTTTAACGGACGCTTGCGGTGTTTTTGCCACGTAGCGGAATTGAATCTCGCCAATCGTCACGATATCTCCTTCATTTAGGACCTGCCTTGTCACCCTGCGGCCGTTCAAAATCACCCCGTTAGTGCTGTTGAGATCTTCGATGACGGCCTCGCGCGTTCCGGCAAGAATCAAGGCATGGTGGCGACTCACCCCCGATGAATCGATGTGCAGTTCGCAATCTTGCGCGCGTCCGACCCGGGTGCGGCGCCCCAAAGCGTGGCTGATGCTTCTATCGCCATCGATACGAATTAGTCGGGGTGCCCAGTCGCTCGCTGGTCCCCCGTTCGGTTGCGCCGCTGCTTTGAGCCTCTCCATGCTGTTTTGGATTCGACCCAATACGTTGGCGTTATTGCTCTCGCTGCGCTCGAGCCTGCGTATCATGAACTCTCGTTCCTCCAGTTGAGCCCGCGTCCGTTCGAGCGCCGCCTGCAGCACATTTGCTTGCTGTGTCAGTTCATCCACGGCAAGGCTCTTGAGGCGCAGTTCCTCCCGCAAGCTCGCATCGCTTCCAATTGATTCCACCGGCCGCCGCGCCTCTCTTAAGTGCGCCAAGAGAACGTTAATCTCCTCGTCATGGGAAATCGCCTCCGACTCGAGTTTGGTCAATTTGGCCGCCTGCTCGGAATGAAGGAGCGCTGCCGCTTGTGCCTCAGCCAACGCCTGGTCGCGAGCCGCCAATTCGGCAGCCAAACCGGCCCCTCGAGCCTCGGCCGCCGAAATCTTTGCGTTCCATTCGGAACGCTGCTGCGTTGCTTGCTCGAAGTCCTGTGCTTCATCAGCCGCGGTTCTGGCGTGCGCCGCTGCTGCGCTTTGCAATTTTTCGATGGTGGCCTGCTGGCGAGCGATCGTCGCTTGCAGGTCCGCCAGCTGGCCTTCAATGCCATTGCGCTCCGCCGCCAGCGCGTCTCGCCGCGCATCGGCGGCCTGCACTTTCTCATCCAGGTCGCGGAGCAGATTGCGTTCGAAACCGCGGCGCCAATCTCGGTTTCGCAACACCTCCAAGTAGGAGGCGTTCTGCGCCTTCGCCTGTGCGAGATCAGAGCGCACAACGCTGAGCTCGAATTCTTTGCGCGTAACTTGCGTATCCGTGGTGACGGACTTTTCTTGGCTGCTCTTCAATTCCGTCAACACAGTCTGCAATTGGGCTCGCACAGAGTCGAGTTCCTTTTCCAACTGTGTGCTGTTCTGCGCGCGGGCCTCCAAAGCAGGCACCATTTTCGCGTGCTCTGCCTGCAGCGCCGACAGCTGCGCGTCGCGCTCGCCCAGGGAATGAAGCAACTGAGCAATCGTGGCATCGCGAGATGCCACCAACTCGCGCAAGGCGCGCGCCTCTGATTGGTACTGCTCGGCATCATGCAAGGCCTGTTGCGCATGGGTCCGAGCCGCCTCGATCGCGCCGACTTTATCGGTAAGACTTCGATCCAAGTCCCGCGCTCGGCCTTGCTCCAATTCCAGTGCCGCCCGAACCGCCGACAGATCGCTTTCCAGTGCTGTAGCACGGGCGCTCGCCTGCGCCTCGGCCTTTTGCGTGAGTTCCTGAATACGGCTGAGCGTTTCGTATTCGGCATGCTGGCGCTCGATGCGCTCCTCTACCGAACGCATGCTTTCGGCCAGAGAGGGAAGATCGATGGGAGGGCGTTCGTAGTCCCTCAATGAGGACTCGCTTACCGGGGCGCTCCGCGCTGTGCCGGCCGAGGTGGCGAGGTCCGCCGAGGGTGTGCGTGGTACGGTAAGCTCGGATGTGACCGCGAACGGCGCGGTGCCGCCGCGGTCCATGGGCACCGCATCATCGAACACGTCGGGATCGAAGAATACGCCCTGAAGGATGGGCAACTCGTCGGTGCGATCGAGATCGAACTCGGGTGATTGACCATTTTCCACGGCCATACCTCGCCTACCCTGCCCGGCTGCTTGGCAAGCCAAACGCCGCAGCCCGTAGCTTTTGAATTTCATCGCGCACGCGCGCGGCCTGTTCGAACTCCAGATTGCGCGCCAGACGGGTCATGTCGCCTTCGAGCTTTTTGATGCGCTTCATGGCCTGCTCGGGGGCCAACATGGCCACCTCGCTTGTGGGGCCACGTTCGCCTTGCACATCGCGGGCGCCCTCCATCACATCGGCCACGGCCTTGACGATGCTGCGAGGCGTTATCCCGTGCTCGGAATTGAATTGAATTTGCTTACTTCGACGCCGATCCGTTTCCGCAATGGCACGCTCGATCGATCCGGTGCGCACATCGGCATACAAGATCGCCTTGCCCTGCAGGTTGCGTGCTGCTCGGCCAATGGTCTGAATCAAGGATCCCTCCGAGCGCAGAAAACCTTCCTTGTCGGCATCGAGAATCGCGACCAAAGAAACCTCGGGCAGGTCAAGGCCCTCGCGCAGCAAATTGATGCCGACGATCACGTCGAATTTTCCCAAGCGCAGGTCGCGGATGATTTCCGACCGCTCGACCGTTTCTATGTCCGAGTGAAGGTATCGGACCCGCACACCGTGCTCGCTCAGATACTCGGTCAAGTCCTCCGCCATGCGCTTGGTGAGCGTGGTGACCAGCACCCGCTCATTGACCTGGGCCCGCAAGCGAATCTCCGACAACAAATCGTCGACTTGCGCGCGCACCGGGCGAATTTCCACCGCCGGGTCGGTCAGACCGGTGGGGCGCACAACTTGCTCAATGACTTGTGCGGAAACACGCTTCTCGTATAGTGCCGGCGTTGCGGAGACGTAAATTGTCTGCGGCGCCATGCGCTCGAATTCTTCGAATCTTAAAGGGCGATTATCGAGCGCCGAGGGCAGCCGAAACCCGTATTCAACCAGCGTTTCCTTGCGCGAACGGTCGCCCTTGTACATCGCGCCGAGCTGCGGAATCGTCTGGTGGCTCTCGTCAATCACCAACAGCGCATCCCTGGGCAAATAGTCGAAAAGACAGGGCGGCGGCTCGCCCGCAGCGCGACCTGAGAGATAACGCGAATAGTTCTCGATGCCGGCGCAGTAGCCCACTTCATGCATCATTTCCAAATCGAACAGAGTGCGTTGCTGCAGCCGCTGCGCCTCGACCAACTTCCCGGCACCATTGAGTTCGAGCAAGCGCGAACGCAGTTCATCTCTAATCTGGTCGACCGCCGAGTGCACCCGTTCCTTGGGCGTAACGTAGTGCGACGAGGGATAAATCGTAAGACGCGGCACTCTGCGCAGCACTTCGCCGGTGAGCGGATCGAACAAGCTCAATGTTTCCACTCGGTCATCGAAAAGTTCGATACGCACCGCCTCGCGCTCGGATTCAGCGGGAAACACGTCGATGACATCGCCGCGCACGCGGTAGGTGCCTTGCTGCAGATCGAGCTCATTGCGCGTGTACTGCATGTCGGCCAGGCGCCGCAACAGCTTGCGCTGCTCGAGAATATCGCCGCGCGACATGTGCAGCACCATGCTGAGGTACGCTTGCGGATCGCCCAATCCGTAAATTGCTGACACCGTGGCGACGATGATGGAATCGGGGCGCTCCAACTGCGCTTTAGTCGCCGACAGCCGCATCTGCTCGATGTGCTCGTTGATCGACGCGTCTTTCTCGATGAAGGTATCGGAAGCCGGTACGTACGCCTCTGGCTGGTAGTAGTCGTAATACGAAACGAAATATTCCACCGAATTCTTCGGAAAGAATATCTTGAACTCCCCATACAGCTGCGCGGCCAGAGTTTTGTTGTGCGCAAGCACCAACGTCGGGCGCTGCACCTGCTGGATGACATTGGCGATCGTAAACGTCTTGCCCGATCCGGTAACGCCCAAGAGAGTTTGGTGCGCCAGTCCGCTGCCCAGACCATCCACGAGCTTTTCGATCGCCTGCGGCTGATCCCCTGCAGGCAGGTAGTCGGAAAATAGTTCAAAAGTCATTAGCGATAGTCTCTCATGATCAAGCCATTTGCTGCATATGCACCCCTTCGGCGGTGCGCTCCCACACGGTTACGAGGGTACATATGTAATGCTGCGTTTATCCACGTTGTCTGGCGTCAATTAGGCTTTTTTCGTACACTGACAATCCCGCATTTAACATAGGTGCCCCCCTTGGCCGTGTCCATTTCCAAACGCGTACAAAAGGTGAAGCCCTCTCCGACCCTCGCCATGACCGCCCGCGCTGCCAAACTCAAGGCCGAAGGCAAGGACATCATCGGTTTGGCGGCAGGGGAACCTGATTTTGACACGCCCGCCTACATATCAGATGCGGGCATCGAGGCGATTCGCAAGGGCATCACGCGCTATACCGCAGTCGATGGCACGGCCGAATTGAAGGAGGCGATCATCGCCAAGTTCAAACGGGATAATGGGCTGACCTATGAACGCGCCCAGATCCTGGTGTCATCCGGCGCCAAGCAAACGTGTTTCAATGCTTGCGCCGCACTGCTCGATCCGGGCGATGAGTGCGTGATTCCCGCACCTTACTGGGTGTCCTACCCCGACATGGTGCTGCTGGCTGATGGAACTCCAGTTTGCGTGGACGGCGGAGCTTCGCAAGGCTACAAAATCACGGCCCAGCAGCTCGAAGCGGCCATCACGCCGCGTACCAAGTTATTCATCATCAACTCGCCGAGTAATCCGACCGGCGCTGCCTACACCAATGCGGAGCTGCAGGCCTTGGGGGCGGTGCTCGCCAACCATCCCAAGATCGTCATCGCCTCGGATGAGATGTACGAGCACATCTACTGGGCGAGTGAGCCATTTACGAGCTTTGCCCAAGCCAACCCGCATCTCTACGACCGGACTATTACGATCAATGGGGTATCAAAGGCATATGCCATGACGGGCTGGCGAATTGGCTACTGCGGCGGTCCCAAGG
>JANYAD010000153.1 GCA_025355165.1 Gammaproteobacteria bacterium
CCTTTGACGCACGACATGGGCCTGATCGGCCTGTACCTCATGCAATTCGCAAACCGGGTGCATATCAATCTCATGCCCACGGAGCTGTTCGTGCGCCAAAGGCATCCAACTCAAGGAAATATCGTGATAGCTATACTTTCCGACAGAACTTGCACCGCGCGTATTGGCCATCAAATTGCCGTGGCTTAGCATCACGCCCTTCGGTTCACTCGTGGAGCCCGACGAGAATTGGATGAATGCCAGATCATCGGCGGAAGGACGCGCTAGCTTTCCCGCCTTCGAGATGTCCGTGATCGATTCCACCAGGAAAGTGCGCAATTTGAGCTGCGCAAATAAATCCAACTCGCCGACTTGTGCGGCGAGCGTTTCCAAGCGCTGCAAGCTCTTTGCATCCGTGTAGAGCAGCGGATTGTTAAGTTTGCGCGCGACTCGCAGCAGCTTGTGCCGGTGCTCGTCGCTGATGCCCACGGCGAGCGGCACGGGGACAATGCCGCCGCAAATGCCAGCCCAAAATCCGTCGAGGAATTGTTCGTTGTTGTTTAAGAATATGATCATCCTATCGCCGCGGCGCGCGCCGGCAGCCTGAAGATGAAACAAGATCCCCAACGCCCGCGCGTGTACATCCTGGTAGGACACGCGTCGCTCGTTATCTTCACCCTCTACATAGGTGACCGCGCGGTCAACTTCTTGATTCGCCTCCAGCACGTCGACAAGGGTGGTGAAGCTGTTGAGGTTACCGGCATCGGTCATCGCGTTGTCACCGTCATCATGAGGTTGGAGCGCGGCCGCAGGTTGATCTGGGCCTCGAATTCAATGGGCTCGCTGGTGGCGCGCTTGAGCCGAAATTGGCGAGTCATGGTGCGCATGTGCACCAGCATTTCGAACATGGCGATATTCTCGCCGATGCAATGACGAGGGCCCACCGCGAACGGAATATACGCGAACTTGTGCCGTTCATTCGCCTCCACGTCGCTGAAACGTTCCGGCTTGAACTGTTCTGCGTCGCTCCAAAATGCGGGATGCCGATGCAACATGTAGGGGCTGATGAACACATCGCTGCGCGGCGGGATCGAAAAGCCGCCGAGCTCATCGCCCTCGATGGCGCGCCGGCTGATGAGCCAGCCTGGCGGATACAACCGCAAGGATTCTTGCAGCACCTGGTGTGTGAATGACATGGATTCGGCGGCAGCGAGCGACATGACGCTTGCGGCGCTGCGGTCGGCCTCGGCCTCGAGTTGCTCGGCAATCTCGCGGTGTTGACCCAGCAGATACCAGGTCCAAGTGAGTGCCGCGGCCGTAGTTTCGTGGCCGGCGACAATCAGCGTCAGCACCTCATCAATGAGCTCTTTATCGGACATGGGCTCACCGCTTTCACGATCTCGCGTCAGCATGAGCATGCTCAAAAAATCAAAATGTTCCTCCGGGGCATGACGGCGATTTTGAATCAGCTCGCCGACCAATTTGCCCAACGAGCGGAACTGAAAAGCGAATTTCAAATCGCGATTCGGTTGCTTGGCCACGACCTCGAATGGATTCGCGCCCATTTGGTGTTCCAAGCGTCGCAGGTCGCTGCCGAATAGCGACCGGAGCACGATTTCGAGGGTTAATTCGCTGGTGTCGCTCGACACATTGACCGGTTCCCCGCGCGCGCAGTGCTCGGCCCAGCGCTGCGCGAACTTCTCGTTGACCTCGCCGATCAGGGTGCTGAACTGATCGATGACACGCCGGTGGAAAGCAGGCTGCATCATGCGTCTCTGGCGCCTCCAAAAGGCTCCTTCACTGGTCATGATGCCGTTTCCCAGCAGAATCTTGACCCGGTCCATGCCCTCGCCCTTGGTGTAATTGCGGTGATTTGTCAGCAACACGCGCTTAATGTCGTCAGGGTGATTGATGACGTAATTAAAAACACCACGGGCAGGCGCGAAAACGCGGTAAACATCGCCGAATCGAGCAAAGTAATCCTGCAGGCGCGCAAGTGATTCTTCGCTACCGCCAATATCGAAGCCTTCGGCGGGGCCGGGTGGAATTGCCGAGGTATGCATGCTGCCATTGTAACTTAG
Source organism: Gammaproteobacteria bacterium (assembly GCA_025355165.1). Taxonomy (GTDB): domain Bacteria; phylum Pseudomonadota; class Gammaproteobacteria; order Steroidobacterales; family Steroidobacteraceae; genus Bog-1198. Next base: position 2,061 of record JANYAD010000153.1, read on the forward strand.
GCATTGCGCCTCACGGGGCGCTTCCCGACAATACGGGCGTGCGTAAGAAACGGGAAGAAAGCGGGCTTCGCAATACCATTTACGATCGGCAGACCCGTTCCGGTCGGCAGCTGACTAAGTGGCGTTTGTGGCTCTACAAATTCGCGGCGCCCGTTGTGCTTGGAATGATGCGAGCGGTGATTGCCTGGTGCAGGCGCGAGCGCATCATCGGCGGGGAGCACATCGGCACGGCGCTCGCCACTGCCCCTTCATTCATTCCCGTGTACTGGCATCAGCATCAACTGTTTTGCGCCAAGTATCTATTCGAGCAGCGCGGGGCCGGGGTGAAGTTGGGCGTGTTGGTCAGCCCATCGGTGGATGGCGAATTCGGCGCCATGATCGTCCGCGCTTTGGGCGGGGAGGTGATTCGCGGATCATCCTCGCACACGGGTGCTCGGGCACTGCGCGACTTCTACCAGGCGCTGGTGCATGAGGGCATCTCGCCGGTTATCGCCCCGGACGGACCGCGGGGTCCTGCGTGGAAGTTCAAACCGGGCGCATTGCTATTGGCCCAACTATCGCAGAGACCTATCATCCCGTTAAGCTATTTTGCTTCGCGTGCGTGGAAGATCAGTTGGGATCGGTTCGTCATACCCAAGGTTGGTTCGCGCATCGTGATCGCCATTGGCGAGCCGGTTTACGTCAGCAAGGGACTGGATGCGGCCGCGCTCGAGCGGCTACAAGCCGATATGGAACAGAGGCTTACGCACCTGTTTGAAGCCGCCAAGGCTGCTGCAGCCTAATCGATTCCTTATAAGGTGGCGGACGATTAGCAAATGTTATTGCACTGAAGCCCTATTAATACAACCGCTTAGCTTGTATTCCTTACAACTTGTGCGAGAATCCAGTTGTATGTTCAGGGAGTAGGCTGGAGGAAGTGTGTGACGCATACGTGTTTCGTGCCGGATTGAGTGGCAAACTGTTGATCTGCAACCGCAACTATATTTTTCGGGACCAGTGAAGGCGCATGGCAATAGCTCCAAACGATCCCCGCCATCCAGATTTGACCGCTTCGGACATATTGTCCCCACAAACTTGGCCTAGACGCGGCCCCCGAAGTCACGGTGGGCTGGATGTAATCTGCACCAAAATTGCGGTCGATTTTCAAACGATGACGGCCGCAACGGCGCTCGATACCATCATTCTGAATCTCGAACTGCTCAGGGAAGCGACTCGAGTCGACGCCGCCTTTCATATCGCGCTCGATAATGAACTCGACCAAATCGGCGATGTGCAAGTGGCGCGCGGCTTGATGGCCACCGGCAATCCTGAACAGTTGCGCGGCCAGCCCATGGAGGATCTGCCCTGGCTACAATCGCGCCTCGCTCCGCTGCGGGTGTCGGAAATGCGAGATACCGGCGAGCCCCGCGAAGGCCAGGCGATCGATGCGGCACTGTGGAACCACTTAGGCATAGGCTCCGTGCTTCTTATCGGCTACACCATCAAGGGCCGAGCCGCGGGCTTGTTGGGTATCGCCAACGCCCGTCCGCGCGACAATTGGGACGTGCAATTGCACCTTTTGATGAAATTGGTCGGCAGCAGTCTTGCAACCGGGCTCGAGCGAATCGAAATTCAACGTCATCTGGAAGACTTGGAAGAGCGTAACGAGCTTGCCATCCACAGTGCCAACGACGGGTTGTGGGATTTCGACACGCTGAATAATCGCGTTTATCTCTCACCGCGCTGGAAAGCCATGCTCGGCTATGACGAGAGCGATGTGGTAGATGCGCCGGACTGGCGCACCCTCGTGCATTCCGATGATATGTCGCGCGTTCAGGCGGCCATCCGCGATCACGTCGCGGGCAAGACGCCGATTTTCGAAAGCTTGCACCGGATGCGCCATGCCACGGGAGAGTGGCGCTGGGTGATCAGCCGCGCCAAGGCAAAGGTCGATGACAAAGGCCGGCTGCTGCGCCTGGTGGGCGTCGAGTTGGACATCACCGAGCGCAAGCTCTACGAAGAGGCGCTGTTTCGCGAGAAAGAAAGCGCACAAATCACGTTGCAGAGCATCGGGGATGGCGTCATCACCACCGATGCAAAAGGCGTCATCGATTATTTGAATCCGGTGGCCGAAGCGCTCACCGGCTGGAGGCTCGAGGACAGTCAGGGCCGGGCCATCGAGGAAATCTTTCGAGCCTTCCACGAGGAAACCTGCGAGCCGCTGGAAAATCCGTTGGCGGTCGCCATCCGGCGTACGCGCTCGATCAAATCGGTGCGGCCGATGCTGCTGATCCGCCGCGACGGCAACGAAATCTACGTCGAAAGCACGGCCTCGCCCATACGCGATGGCAGCGGCGCAGTCTCCGGCGGGGTTCTGGTGTTCCACGATGTCAGCGAGGCGCGGGAGCTTAACCGGCGCTTGAGCTATCACGCCAGCCATGACGTGCTGACCGGTTTGGTAAACCGGCGTGAATTCGAAAATCGCATGGAACGCGCTCTGAAGAGCGCCAAGGCGCGCGAGACCTCCTACGCATTATGCGTGCTGGATTTGGACCAATTCAAAATCGTCAACGATACCTGCGGCCACAGTGCTGGAGACGCGCTGCTGGGCCAGGTCGGGGCGCTGCTGAAGTCCAAGGTGCGCTGGCGCGACACGCTGGCCCGATTGGGCGGCGATGAATTCGGGATTCTTCTGGAAAGCTGCTCGCTCGATGAAGCGATGCGCACCGCGGAGGCGCTGCGCGAAGCGGTTCGTAATTTCAAATTCACCTGGGAAGAACGCACCTTTCGCCTCGGCGCAAGCATCGGCGTCGTGCCGATCTCAGCGGACAATGCCGATGTTGCGGCCGTATTGAGTGCCGCCGACAGTGCCTGTCAGGCGGCCAAGGAAGCCGGCCGCAACCGTGTGCACAGCTTTGAGGAAAACGACATCGACCTGATGCGCCGGCGGCGCGAGATGCAATGGGCAGCGCGCATCAACAATGCGCTGGAAGAGGGCCGTTTCGAGCTGTTCCGACAGACCATCATGCCGCTGCAGAAGACAGAGGCCGGTGCTCACTATGAATTGCTGCTGCGCATGCGCGACGAAGCCGGCAAGATCGTTGGGCCGGACAATTTCATGACTGCCGCGGAGCGCTATGGCATCACGCCGAGCATCGATCGGTGGGTCATCGAAAATGCCTTCCGATGGCTGGTTTCGGAGGCCGATGAGCGCGAGAAACTCACCATGTGCTCGATCAATCTATCGGGGCAAAGCTTGGGCGACGACAAGTTCCTGCCCTATGTCATCGATCAATTTCACCGCAGCGGCCTGGATGCGACCAAGATTTGCTTTGAGATCACTGAAACCGCGGCGATTGCGAGCTTCTCCCAGGCGAATCGATTCATCCAGGCGCTGAAGGAATTAGGCTGTAAATTCGCCCTCGATGATTTCGGCACCGGTTTGTCCTCGTTCGGTTACTTGAAGCACTTCCCGGTGGATTACTTGAAGATCGACGGTAGTTTCGTCAAAGAAATATTGCATGATCCCATCGATCGCGAGATGGTGCGATCGATCAACGAAATCGGCCATCTGACCGGCAAGCAGACGATCGCCGAGTTTGCGGAAAACCAGGAAATTATTAATATGCTGCAAAGCCTCGGCGTGGACTACGCGCAAGGTTATGGCGTGTCGCAGCCGCAGCGAGTGCTCAAAGCCGCCAACAGCGTTTGATTGCGCCGCTACCTCAGGCGCGCCACTCGAATCGCATCGACAAGTCGACGGCGCGCACGTGCTTCGTGATGCTGCCCACAGAGATATAATCCACGCCGGTCTCGGCCACCTGGCGAATCGTTTCGCTGGTGATGCCACCCGAGGCCTCGAGCTTGAGCGAATGTTGCGCGTGGGCGTTCAGCGCCACCGCCTCGCGTAGCAGTGGCAGCAGGAAGTTATCCAGCAAGGCGATATCGGCGAGGGACTCGATGGCCTCCTGCAGCTGCGCCAAGTCCTCGACCTCGACTTCTACAGGCACCCGCTGCGCAAGACGTTTGGCGGCCGCGACCGCCAACGTAATGGAACCGGCCGCGGAAATGTGATTTTCCTTGATGAGAATCCCGTCAAAGAGTCCCATGCGGTGGTTCTGTCCGCCGCCGACGCGCACGGCGTACTTTTGCGCGGTGCGCAATCCCGGCAGGGTCTTGCGGGTATCGAGCAGCTTCGCCTTTGTGCCTGCTATAAGCGCCGCATAGCGGTGCGCTGCGGTGGCGGTGCCGCTCAGCAGCTGCAGGAAGTTCAGAGCACAGCGCTCGCCGGTGAGCAATGCGCGGGCGGGACCCTCCATGGCAAATAAAACTTGCGAGGCTTGGACGCTGTCGCCTTCGCTGACACGCCAGTCAATTCGAACCCGCGGATCGATTTGCTGAAAACAGGCTTCGACGTACGGGATGCCGCAGATAACGGCCGCTTCGCGCGTGATGACGGTTGCGTGGCCGGTTTGTTGCGGCGGTATCAGCGCGGCAGTTAAGTCGCCGCGGCCGATATCCTCGGCGAGCGCGGCGGACACCTGCTGGGGCATATCTTGAGGAACAGGCACCGCTGACCGGGGCTGCCCCGCCAGCGGCGGCTTGGGCATTTAGAATGGCAGGCCGTGTGACGGGCCGACCATGCACATCAGCATGGGAATGGACAGCAGAAAGTTCGTGCGCGAGGCATACAAAGCCACCTTGCGGGCTTGCGCCTTTTGCGCATCGGTCGCGGGAAGCAGCCCTAAAATCTTCTTTTGGTTGGGCCAGATCAGACCCCAGACGTTGAACAGCATAATGGTGCCGAGCCATGCGCCGATACCGATGACTAGATTCTGTCGGGACGGCGGATTGTCCAGAAGCCCTAAGGTGAATGCGCTGACAAAGCGGCCGTGAGTCTGGGACAGCAGCCATGCACCCATCAGCCAGGTGCCCAAAGCCGACCAGCGAAACCACAGCAGGGCCCGTGGGGCAACGTATTTATTGATGCCGGCGCCGCCCGGGCCGCCTTTGTCGGCCGCCGCCACGCCCATGGCAGGGGTTTGGACCGCATTGAAGTAGTACAACAGGCCAATCCAGAAAATACCGAATATGATGTGCAGCCAGCGGGTCAGCGCCGCGAGCGTCAAACTGTTGAAGTGCAGGCCGCCATCGATCAGCGCTGCGATAATGACGGAGAGCACGAATCCGATGATGAGAGGCCACTTGACTGTTGTTAACGGATTCATGAAATTATTTCCCTTGGTTATTCGTTGTGCGGCGCCACGGCGCGGAGCCTAGGAGTGCGGCAGGCTGGAAGAATAGGGGACTGACCCCAATAATTCAACGATGTCCGATACCGAAGCCCCACCCTTGTCGCCCTGCGTCAATAATTGCACCCTGGACCCGAACGGGTACTGCCGGGGCTGTTATCGTACAATTGAGGAAATCGGCCGCTGGCGGGGCATGAGCCATTACGAGCAGCGGGTGCTGCTACACAGATTGGGCGAGCGGGCGCGCGAGCGCGCACCCGCATAACTGCATTAACGTGGAGATTGTCGATTATGGACGCGATTGAACGAATCAAGAGCCAGCTATCGGGCACGCCGGTGGTGCTTTACATGAAGGGCACGCCGGATTTCCCGCAGTGCGGATTTTCCGCGCAGACCGTGAGCGCATTACGGGCCTGCAAGGCGCAGTTTGCACATGTCAACATTTTCGAAGATCCTGAAGTGCGTGAAGCGCTGAAGACTTATTCGAACTGGCCGACTTTTCCCCAGCTCTATGTCAACGGCGAGTTGGTCGGGGGCTGCGATATCACGATGGAAATGTATAAGAACGGCGAGCTTAGACAGATGCTGGCTGAAGCCGGCGCCGTAACCGCCTAGGAGCCGGCCGAATAGGCTTCTAAGGGGCCTGCGGGTCGACTTCGACCTCGAGCGGACCCATGGCTGCCAGACGTTTGCGGCCCGCCTCGAATACGCCTTGAAATTGATTGCACACGATGCAAAATAGGTCGGCCGTGCGTTCGGCGTCATAAGCGGCTGAGTGTGCCGAGGAGCTGTCCCATTCTAGGCCCGCCGCCAAGGTCGCCCGCATTAGCACCGTTTGGCCGAATGCAATGCCGCCCAAGGTGGCTGTGTCAAAGCTCGAGAAAGGATGAAACGGATTGCGTTTCACCTGGGTTCGCGCAACCGCGGCGTTCAGAAAATTAAGGTCGAATGAGGCGTTGTGGCCCACCAGTACCGCACGGGTGCAGTCGGCGGTTCGGATCGCTGTTCGAATTTCCTTAAAGATGCGCTGTAGCGCCTCCTCCTCAGGGATGCCTGGCCGCAGCGGGTGATGCGGGTCGATGCCGGTTACCGCCATCGAGGCGGGTTCTAAATTGGCGCCCGGGAAAGGAATGACGTGAAATCGATGCGTCTCGCCGCGCGCGAGGGTGCCGTCGCTGCGCATCTCGATCAGGACCGCTGCAATTTCCAGCAGCGCGTCGGTCTGAGAGTTAAAGCCGCCGGTTTCGACATCGATGACCACCGGCAGAAAGCCGCGAAAACGCGTCGCAAAGGTGATGGGGGGCAGTTGCGGCACGGTTTATGCGCTCTCCAGTCGCCAGCCTACGGTCTCACCGGCGCGATAGGGGATCAATTCAGCGTCGCCGAAGAGGTAGCCTGCGGGAACCATGCAGGGCTCGTTCAACAAGGTAATGTGGTCAGTGTTGCGCGGCAACCCATAGAAATCCGCGCCGAAATGGCTGGCGAAGGCTTCCAGCCGGTCGAGCCTACCCACCGATGCGAATGCCTCGGCGTAAAGCTCGATCGCCGCATGGGCGGTGAACATGCCGGCGCAACCGCAGGAGTTTTCCTTGGCATTTTTTTCATGCGGCGCGCTGTCGGTGCCGAGAAAAAAACGCGGGTTGGCGCTGGTCGCAGCCTCCAGCAGCGCTTCCCGGTCCGGCTCGCGTTTCAGTATGGGCAGACAGTAAAAATGCGGCCTGATACCGCCGGAAAAAATCGCGTTGCGGTTATGCAGCAGATGTTGCGGCGTAATGGTGGCGGCGATGCCGGGTCTCGCGCCGCGGATGAATTCCACGCCGCGCGCGGTCGAAAGATGCTCCAGCACTATCGGCAGTCTTGGAAAGCGCACAAGCAGCGGCTCGAGCACCGTATCGATGAAATGCGATTCACGATCGAACACATCGATATCCGGCCCAGTCGATTCGCCATGAATCAGCAACCGCATGCCCACTTTCTCCATGTGAGCGAGTACTCCGTATACCCGCTCAAGGTCGCTGACGCCCGCATCCGAATGAGTGGTGGCGCCGGCCGGATAAAGCTTCACGCCGTGAATGAAGCCGCAGGCGCGGGCCCGATCGATTTCATCTGGGGTGGTCGAATTGGTCAAATACAACGTGAGCAACGGCTCGAAGCGGCTGCCGGCCGGCAAGGCCGACAAAATGCGCTGCCGGTAGGCTCGTGCCAAAGCGGTCGTGGTGATGGGCGGTTTAAGATTAGGCATGACGATCGCTCGGCCGAAGCGCTGCGCCGTGAAGCCCACGACGGCCTGGAGCGCCGCGCCGTCGCGTAAATGCAAATGCCAGTCATCGGGCCGTAAAATCCGCAGCCGGTTCATCGGTTGACGCGCCCCTTGCTTAACGGCCAGCCGCTGCGCAACAGCTCGAGCGTATAGCGCACGCCGAACCCTGTGATCTCCGTGGGGATGTGCGCCAGTCCCCCATGACGGGTGCCCGCCGCCAGATCCAAGTGCAGCCAGGCAATATTGTTCGGCACGAATCGATTCAAAAAACGCGCAGCCAAGATGTGATCGCCCTTGCCATCGGCGGCGCACTGCATGATATCGGCGACGCTGCTTTCCAAATCCGTGTCGTAATCGACGTCCATGGGGAAGCACCAAACGCGCTCGCCGCTGCTGCTGCCGGCCGCTTCGATCATCGCGCGCGCCTCAGGCCGGTTGGTGAATGCGCCGCTGTAGCGTTCGGTGAGCGCGTACACGCAAGCCCCTGTCAACGTCGCATAGTCGATGATGGCGCGCGGTTTTTTTGCCGCGGCGAGACTGAGCGCATCGGCCAGCACCATGCGGCCCTCGGCATCGGTGTGGATGACTTGAATGGTGGTGCCATTTGCGGCACGTACAATGTCCTGCGGCTTGTAGGCCAGCGGACCGATTCGATTTTCGGTAATCGCCAACCAGCAATCGACGGGCAGGGGCGAGCGCAGCGCTTGCAGTGCGTAGAGACTTCCTAGAGCCACGGCACTGCCTTCCATGTCAGTGTGCATGTCCAGCATGCTCTTGTGCGCTTTCAAATTCGTGCCTCCGGTGTCGAAGCAAATGCCCTTACCTACCAGACTCACCACAGGCTTGATGGAGCCGCGCGGACGATAGGACAGCAAGGCAATGCCGGCATCCCGCGTACCGTTTGCACGCGCCACCGCGAGAAATGCACCGGCACCTCGGCGCTTGAGCTGCGCCTCGCCGTAGAACCTGAATCGCAATTTCAAGCGCGTGGCGAATTGCTTGAGCAATCGCCGATACATGGCCGCGTCCAGGATGCTCGGCGGTAGTGCCGTGAGCCATCTGGCGAGATTGTTGCCCGCCGAGCTTGCCAGCGTGAACTCAAGGCCGGAAAGCGTTCCTCGAAGCGCAACGCCGATGCGCGCGAGTCGCGCCTTCGCCTTGGGCTTGCTTTTGAAGGAGGCGAGACGAAACGCCGCCGCCTCTAGCGCCGCGACAGCGGCATTGAAGGTTGCCTCAACGGCGGCGGCGGCGCAGCCCTGTTGCCAAATCAAAACTGATTGCGGGTCGCCCTCAAGAGCGCTGCGAGCTATTTTGCCGGCCGCCTGCAGGCGCTCAAACGTGCTCGCCTCGTTCGCCATGCACGCGACGACGAGCAGCGTCTCTGCCTGCGCTCCCACGCGTAAGTGAAACGTATCACCCACCTTGTGCACTTTGCGCTCATGCAGCGCACGCAGCATCGCGCTATGCGGCAGCGCTTCCCAGTCGGCCGCTGTCGGATTCAGCGGCAAGAACAGCAAGGCGCCTTGATAGCGAGCGAGGATCGAGGCGCTGACGCGGGGCCTGATCTGGTGCACGGGCACGAGAAGTTGGTCTAAGGGCAAGCGAGTCGGCATATCTTAAAACCGCAAGGTATCGCGACTTAATCCCTTGCTTGACCGTGAAAAACCAAACCCCGAAGATAGCGCGGGTCAAAAACGTGGTGGCAGTTAGCGCAGGGGCGCTGTAACGTGCCTGCCATATTAACAGGACACGTGAGTGAGTGCATTTCTATGACGCAACAATCGCCGTTCGAAGATATCGATCCCACTGAAACGCAAGAGTGGCTTGAATCCATCGATTCGGTGATGCGCGCTCAAGGGCCGCAACGTGCGCATTTTCTGCTCGAAAAGCTGGTGGACTTCACGCGCCGCTCGGGTGCTTATTTGCCCTTCAAGCCGAATACCGCGTATCTCAACACCATATCCAGGGCCCAAGAGCCCGATTATCCCGGAGACCGCTCGCTGGAGCGGCGCAACGAAGCCTACATTCGTTGGAACGCGCTCGCCATGGTGGTGCAGGCGAACCGCACGAATTCAGAGTATGGGGGTCATATTGCGACCTACGCCTCGGCGGCAACGCTGTATGAGGTTGGTTTCAACCATTTTTGGCGGGCGCGCAGCCCCGCCCATCCCGGCGACATGATTTACATGCAGGGGCATTCGAGTCCCGGGATTTACGCCCGCGCATATCTTGAGGGCCGATTGGACGAGAGCCAGCTGCAACGTTTCCGCCAAGAAGTACGCGGCGGCGGCTTGTCATCTTATCCGCATCCGTGGCTGATGCCCGATTTTTGGCAATTTCCAACGGTTTCGATGGGCTTGGGACCGATGATGGCGATCTTTCAAGCGCGATTTTCGCGCTATCTGGAACATCGCGGCATCGTCCCGCCTTCGGATCGAAAGGTATGGGCATTTTTAGGCGACGGTGAAATGGACGAGCCCGAATCCATGGGCGCGCTTACCATGCCGGTGCGGGAGAAACTCGATAACCTCATTTTCGTGATCAACTGCAACTTGCAACGGCTTGATGGGCCGGTGCGCGGCAATGGCAAGATAATTCAAGAACTCGAGGCGGCATTTCTCGGTGCGGGCTGGAACGTGATCAAGGTGCTCTGGGGCAGCCGTTGGGATCCGTTGTTGGAACGCGACACGAAAGGACTTCTCAAGCGCGTGATGGAAGAGTGCGTGGATGGGGAATACCAAAATTTCAAATCCAAGGGCGGGGCTTACACGCGCGAACATTTTTTCGGCAAATATCCCGAGCTCAAGGAAATGGTCGCCAACCTCTCGGACGAGGAAATTTGGCGACTGAATCGCGGCGGCCATGATCCGCAAAAGGTCTACGCAGCCTACGCCTCGGCGGTGGCGAACGTCGGTGCGCCGACGGTTATTTTGGCCAAAACCGTTAAGGGCTTCGGCATGGGCAAGGCGGGCGAGGGTCTTAACTCCACGCACCAACAGAAAAAACTCACCGAAGAGCATCTGAAAGGGGTTCGGGATCGCTTCAATATTCAAATTAGCGATGAGCAAATCGCCGGTCTGTCATTCAGCAAGCCGGCCGCCGACAGCGAGGAGCTGCGGTATCTACAGGAGCGCCGCGCCGCACTCGGCGGCTATTTGCCTGCGCGCAGCTCGGAAGCTGCGCCATTGGTGGTGCCGCCGCTCGAGTCTTTCAGCGCGCTGCTGGAGGGGACCGGTGAGCGGGAAATTTCTACCACGATGGCGCTGGTGCGCATGCTCACGGCGTTGGTGAAGGACAAGAACATCGGCAAGCATATCGTGCCCATCGTTCCCGATGAGGCGCGGACCTTCGGCATGGAAGGGATGTTTCGCCAAGTGGGCATCTACTCCTCCGTGGGCCAGTTGTATACGCCGCAGGACGCCGATCAGCTGATGTTTTATCGAGAGGACAAGCAGGGCCAGATTCTTGAGGAGGGCATTAACGAAGCGGGCAGCATGTGCTCCTGGATTGCAGCCGCCACGGCTTACGCCAACTATGGCGTGAGCATGGTGCCGTTCTTTATTTATTATTCGATGTTCGGCTTTCAGCGCGTCGGCGATTTCATTTGGGCGGCCGGCGACAGCCAGGCGCGTGGATTTTTAATCGGCGGCACTGCTGGGCGCACCACGCTGGCCGGTGAGGGGCTGCAGCACCAGGACGGGCACAGCCAATTGGTCGCAACCACCGTGCCAAACTGCGTCGCTTACGATCCGACGTTTGCCTATGAGCTCGCAGTGATCGTGCAGGACGGCTTGCGCCGGATGTACCAGGATCAGGAAAGCGTCTTCTATTACATCACGGTGATGAACGAAAACTATGCCCATCCGGCGATGCCGGCTGGCGCCGCGCAGGGCATTTTGAGGGGCATGTACTTGTTGCAAACCGGCGGACGCGGCAAGGTGCGTACCACGCTATTCGGCTCCGGAACGATTTTGCGCGAAGTACTGGCGGCCGCCGAGTTGCTGGAGAAGAATTACGGCGTTCCAGCCGACGTGTTTTCAGTAACAAGCTTCAGCGAGCTGCGCAAGAATGCACTCGCGATCGAGCGTTGGAACATGCTGCATCCCACCGAAGCGCGCAAGAGAACTTTTATTCAGGAGGTGTTGGCAGATCGGGAGGGTCCTTTCATTGCCGCCACCGATTATATGAAAACGGTCGCCGATCAAGTCCGGCAGTGGGTGCCGGGGCGCTACACGGTGCTCGGAACTGACGGCTTCGGCCGCAGCGACTCGCGCGCCGAACTGCGGC
>JANYAD010000158.1 GCA_025355165.1 Gammaproteobacteria bacterium
GCAAGTTCGGCTTCCGCTCCAGCCAGCTCCGCGGAATTAAGAAGCGATCGCAGGCGCAAGATCGCCTGATCGAGAGCAGATGAATAGCGCGAGTCTGACCTGTAGAGAGCTGCAATCGCACTTCGAAGCGCGCGAATCCGGAACCAACCAATGAGGCGCCTTAACAATCCCCGCTCAGCCGTCAATGTAGCAATGCGTGTTGTCAGTTCTTGAACAGAACAAATCGTCTGCGCGCGATTTGCATTGATCAGCTGTGGTCGATCCTTCTCCATTTTCGTGAGTAGAGGAAACAATTCCCGAGCGCTTGCGATCAGGTATCCGTGCCGGGCAAGATCAGAGGCTATCTTCTGCCATGCCCCGCTCTGACCTACGATTACGGCCACAACCATCCTTTGGTGTTTCGCCGCTTCGACTTTATCTGACGATTTGAGCGTTTACCCTGTGACGCCAATACTTCCACAAGTAGTAACGGCTCTCGACGAAGTGGAGCCGGACTGCCTTTCTTCGAAGGTGCCGCGCGACAGGCCCGAACTATCCCCGCCGACTTCTACCGAGCCTGAACCGACCGGACGCCGACGATCTTGTCGTCTCACAATCATCGTCTGCAGCGATTGCCGCTTCTCCGATCAGCGGCGCCCACTCCCGCCCCATGCGCGGGCTCTCCAGAGAGCCTGGAATTGCGACTGCCTTCAATTGGGCCGGAATGCGACGATATGCGCCGCGGCACCGAAGACGACGGATTTGACGTTTGCACGCATCGAATATCTATGTTCCGTCATAGGATAACGCCCGCCCCGAGCACTCCGGCCAGTCGCTGTAGTGTGGACGCGGTCGCAGCGGACGCCCGCGATCGCAAGACTATCGCGATGACCGAAGGGCTTTCGACCGCTTCCGTACAATCCAAAAGAACGTCGACGACGGCCCGTTCGCGCGCGTGAAGCTCAATTACACCTAGATATCTCGAAAGAGCAAGGTTGCCGATGACTGTTTCTATACCCTCCGCTGAGATGTTGCTTTGGACAATTCGGCGAGCATAGGTCGTCGCGCGAACATAACGACACGTCATTGCAAGTTCACCGTGAAATTCCGGCAGTGCGTCGCCGAGCGCCTGCGCGACGATGTGACCCAAGCGCCGCAGTCTTGTAACGGGAAGCCGAACTTTCACGGGCATTGGAATAATCATGCTGTGAAGTCGGACCGCCTCCTCGTCTATGTCCGCGAGAGGCCACTTTATGACTAGGTTCGTCTGCGCGTCCTTCGAACCTGGAACAGTAAGCGGCGCGAGCCGGGCCACAGCGTAAGGGCCCAATCGATCATCGTGTACGTAAACGGCTTTGAGCGCCGTGGCTCCGTCACGATAGGCGAGGTTTGGGTTTGTCTGCGGCTCGAGGTCCGCGATCTTCGCACCGACTGCGCAGATCGCATGGCCGGCCTCTCCGGCCGCCGTCCGCTCTGGTATCACAGCCAAAACCACCGGGAACCCGGAGCGAAGAAATGTATCAAGGACGCCCTTGTCCACGGCGGTGGTGGTTGCGCGGACGAGCACAGGGGCGAGCCCTGCGTCACGGATCGCCTCACAGATCTGTTGAATCGCGAGGCCCTCCGATGGGAGGGTCCTCCCACTCATCATCAAATATCGAGATGCCGCCTGCGTAATGTCTGCAGGTGCGGGCAGCTTGAGCGCTTCTGTGTGAGCCGCAGAATGCAGCGCTGTCCACACGGCGGTTGTTGCGCATGCACTGACGCCCTGGTCTTGCTGCTGAAATGCGAGACCTTCAACATGGACTCGGAAGCCGCCGAGATGCGCTGTGTATCGACGCAGCGGAGAAAAGTCTCGAGTGCCGTCTGGGGCTGCGGGGCCCAGCGTTTTGAGCACCGTGCGCCCGACCGGATGACCCGGAAGCGGGCGCACGACGCTGAAGCCCAAATACTGCTTAGTGAGCCTTCGCTCCACCGCATCGAAATCCGTTTTCGCCGCGACGATGAGCTTCCGCCAGCGCCTGATATCCATTGCGGTGGTAAGGAAATGAAATCGGCGACAGAAGTTCGGATAGTTACGAAGGCTCTTACCGTAGAAGAGAGTCAGGTCCTCGATGTAGTCCCGGTCTACATAGTGAGTCTCTTCCACAATGGCCTTGCAGCCCAAAACACGCAGGTAGTTGTCAAGATACGAAACCTGATGCGGCGGCCATTGGTGTAGTTCGCCATTTGGCTTCGGAAAGCGCTCGGCGAAAGCGCCGGCGACGAAACGGTGAAATACAAGTGTTTTGTTCGGGTATTCGGGTACCGGCATCGCCGTCACCAGGTACCCTTCATCCGAAAACTAAGTACTTCGGACGGCACCGTCTCGCTTTCGACCTCGGCGCACAGAACTTCTTTAAGCACGTGTTTCGCAGCTTCGATGTTAAGTGGCCGCGACTCGGCGATTCGTGACTGGGCGGCGCCCGTGCGCGGCGTTTTCGCTTTCTCGCCTCGTAATGCACTACGTTTGCGACGCATGACTCCCCTCTCGTTGTGTTTGAACTCGCGTCGGCGAAGCGTGCTGCTACTCCGAAGAGTCTGGGCGCTCTTTGAGTAAGGCAGCGGTGACACGTCGCACGGCGTCGAGCGTTTCAGAATCCGCGCGGGACGCGCGAAGGAAAATAGGGTCGACGACTTCCGCGGATGAGCTTGTACGGCGGCCAAGCAAGCTGTCGATCGAGCACTCTAAGGCATCTGCTAGCCTCACAACAGATTCGAGGGAGGGCAGCCGTTGTCCGGTCTCAAAATGCGAGATCGCACCCGGCGCGATCCGTGCTTTGGCGCCGAGCTCCGCTTGCGTTAACCCTCGACTCTCCCGTCGCGCTGCCAAATGGAGCCTGACGGCCTCAGATAATCCGACTGTTGACATACCTACGCTCTCGTATATATTACTACTACTGTGTAGTAGTCGACTATACCCTATCGTAGTGCGAATGAGTGAGGTTCTCAAGAGGTCTGCGCAATGGAAACCACTGAACATCTTCATATTTTTGTTAATCGTCGCCGGTTTGGCCATGCGGAAGGCGTCCGCGCGCGGATGAACGGCGGGCAGATCGCCGCCCTGGTGCACGTCCCCCCAGGCAATGCGGTCGTGCGGCGCGAAACGCCTCCTCATGTTGGAGAGGTCGGGATCGACGAGGAAATCGTCATTCACGACGGCGAGCACTTTCTCGTGACGCGGCGCGTGGTGGAAGGTGGCTAGTGCTTACGGAGCGCATTGAACGGGAACTCGCGGAACTGAGGCACGGCGGTCTCATCGCGGAATTGATTGCCGATGCTTCACGCCCTGTGATCCTGTACCGCGCCGTGCCAACGGCCGGCGCCGCCCTTTCGTTACCGGTGGTCACTGATGTGGTTGTACCGGTGCC
>JANYAD010000194.1 GCA_025355165.1 Gammaproteobacteria bacterium
GCGAGGGCGCCTGATCGACCAGCGCCCTCGTCGAGTTCCCGATGGCCCCAAGCATCTCGCTCAGCTGCCTGACCGTGAGCACATCAAGCAGCGGATCGTACGCGTCCGGCCGCAGTCCCGAACCCTCAAAAATATAGAACCAGGACAGATCCGTGAAGAGTTCACCGGCGTTGGGGCGGATGCGCCCGGTGCGACGGTACAATTCTATACGTTGCCGCAAGCTGTCCGGAATGGCCATGGATTGGCAATAGCGCCACAGCGGCGCATCGTCGCGTTGCGTAAGGTGATAGTGCAGAACAATAAAATCTCGAATCCGTTCGTTCTCGTTGATCAGCTCCTGGTTGTACAAATCGATGTTGGTTTGATCGAAACCCTGGTCCGGAAAGTGCTCGAGCAGATGGTACAACCCGCTCGTGATAAGGTGAATGCTGGTGGATTCCAGGGGTTCGAGAAACCCCGATGCGAGCCCGAGTGCGACGCAGTTGCGATTCCAAAATAATTTGCGCCGCCCGGTGACAAAGCGCAAAAAACGCGGATCTCCAATCGGATCCTCACCGAGCACGCTGAGAAGGTCTGCCAGCGCCTGCTCGTCAGTGCAATTCGCGCTGCAGTAAACGTACCCGTTGCCGTTGCGATGCTGGAGCGGGATGCGCCAATGCCATCCGGCGCTGCGCGCCCGAGAGTGCGTGTACGGCGCCCGTGCGGCGGTGGCCGCGGTTGCAAATGCGACTGCACGATCGCACGGCAGCATGGCGCTCCAATCAAGGTAGCCGGTGTTCAATACTTGCTCGATCAAGACTCCGCGAAATCCGCTGCAGTCAATGTACAAGTCGGCCTGCAATTTGGACCCATCCGAGAATTGCAGCTCATCGAGAAATCCATCTGGCCGCCGGGTGGCCCCTTGCACCGTGCGCTCAATGCGCGCGACACCGAGACGTTCGCAATAGCTGCGCAAGTAGCGGGCCACTAAAGTGGCGTCAAAATGCAGGGCGTACCGCAGTCCCGAGGCAGGGGAGTTCGCCTCACTGTCCGGAAAGCGGAACTTGCCCGCATCGCCCAATGCCGCGCCCATGCTGAAATCATTGAATCGCGGCTCTAGGCCGGCCGTCTGCGCCCGGTGCCAGCCGTGAAAGAAGGGGCGGCGGTTGATCGGCGCTCCGAATGTGCCAAAGGGGTGCCAATACGAGTGCCCGAGCTGTTTCCAATCGCTGAACTTGATGCCGAGCTTGTAGGTGGCCTGGGTGTGACGTACGAAATCCGCTTCATCGATGCTTAAATAACGGAGCACATCGATGATGGGTGGAATAGTGGCTTCACCGACCCCGACGCTGCCGATGTCGGGGGATTCGATCACGGTAATTACCGTGCGCGTGCCCGGCAGAGCTCGCGCCAAGATGCTGGCGGCCATCCATCCCGCAGTGCCTCCTCCGACAATGGCGATACTGCCGACACGCTTACTGCGCGGAGGACTGAGTTTGCTGTCCAACATACGTGACCGGAACCTCGTATCGACCGCTTGGAAGGGCGGCGGGATATCAGCGCCAGCATGCCACGCTTAGCGCATTATCCTCCGGAGAGGCCTTGCACAGAAATCGCGCTGCGCTTTATCCAACCGCAAACCCTCATGCTGGCATTTGCCCGAGAAGTACTAAGACACTTACAGCTTACCCTTGACGCCGAAGAACAGGCGACGCCCCACATCGTCGTAAGTGAACGGTTCGTTCGGGAACTGCAGATACGTATGCTGCTTCGCGTTGGTCAAATTGACTACCGATACCACGATTCCGACATGAGGCCCGAAATCGTATCCGACCTGGCCGTCGAGCTGACCGTACGGCGCCGCATAGATCGTGTACACCTTTTGGACGCCCTGGAGGTCTTGGAATGCGAACGATGATCCCACGCCGGAGGAATTCACGGCGAGACTACGCCAGGCGTAGGCGAGACGACCTGAAAAACCCGCTCGTTCGAAATATCCAATGGCATTGACGGAGTTCTTCGATACGCCGGGAATGGGCAGATGACTGGCAAAGGCACTTGTCTGCGTGCTTTCAGAATCCGAGCGCGTGTAATTCGCGCTAAACCCTAAGCCAAAGTCGAAGGCATATTGAGCGCCAAATTCGAGGCCCTTGATGTTGCCAGTACCACCGTTGACGGGTGTTTGAACGTTGGCCGTAGTACCGCCGACGCCGTCGGGTACAAAAGTGGGAACGTTCGCCTGTGTAACGAAGTTGTCCACCGCCTTGTAGAAGTAGCCGATGCTGAGCAAACCGTTGCGAGCGAAATAGTCTTCCCAAGCCAGGTTGAACTGCGAGGCACGAAATGGATCGATGCCGGCATTTCCGGAATTGCCGCCTTGGAACTTGAAGCGGACCTGGCCG
Organism: Gammaproteobacteria bacterium; assembly: GCA_025355165.1. GTDB lineage: Bacteria > Pseudomonadota > Gammaproteobacteria > Steroidobacterales > Steroidobacteraceae > Bog-1198. The sequence continues at coordinate 2,382 of JANYAD010000194.1, forward strand.
CCAGGCCCATCGGGCGCCCGCGTGAAACCATACTGCAGGCCTCGACCGATATCATTGAGGTTTTGCGGCGACACTACTCGGGCCGCCCCGAAGCGCAATTTCTGAGTTTCCGACGCGTTTAACACGAAGTTAAGAGAAGGCAGCACGTCGGTGTAACTGCGCTTCTTCTCGAATGGCACATCGTTGGAATTCACACCGTTCCAGGATGCTGTGCCCTGAAACGTCGATCCATTCGGATTGGTCTGGCCGCCATCAACTGTGAGGTCGGTTCTGACAATACGGACACCGAAGTTCGCATGGTAAATACTGCCGGCATCGCCCGCATCGCCCATGACGTAGGCGGCCGTGGTTTTTTCCTTCACGTCGTACGAATTCAGCGCGTCCTTGAAGAACTGCTCGGTACCGTTCGGCACGCCGGCCTGCGCCCACAGGGTGTTAAGGTAGGTGGAGGGGTTGGTTAGGCCGCCGGTCACGGGGTTCTTCACGGCAATATTGCCGACTGCAAAATTGTTGTAATTCAGCAGAAGATTGGCATTGGATTGCGGCGTCGAAAAAGGAATCGCGGCATAACCCGGATCCTGATAGTAAAGCCAGGTTCCCGATGCTGGACTCGTGCAGCAGTTGCCGGCCGCAGTACCCGCGCCCACACCCCCGATGCCATAGGGATTAACGCCGTTTTCCAGGTAACGCCCGTGAACGTAGTCAACTTCGCGGCTCTGATAACGCCCGCCCGCGGTCACATCGATGAGTTCGCTCGCCTTAAAGTGCACATTGAATTTGAACGAATATTGTTTCTCGTCGACCTTATTGGACCACGCCCAGTTGGATTTGAACAAGGTGTAGGCGGGGTTAGACAGCACGTTCGTGTAGCCGTAGTTGTTTGGATAGCTGGCGCTCGGCAATCCACTGTTTCCACCGTTGTTCCAGAGCCATGCATAGCCGTGGTTGCCGTTAGTGCAATTGTTGCCGCCATTATTGCAACCAGGCGCCGTGGGCTGGACCGAGGGATTGGCACTACCGAAGGCGCCGTAAAAGCCATGTTCAACATCGGCCTGTGCGGCCTCGTAGTCGCCGGTTGCCTTCGCGTATGCGAGGCCGACGTCTCCGGTCAGCGGACCGGTGCCGAGAAATCGGGTGTTGAACTGGAAGTTGTTGGCGGTCGTCTTATTGCTTTCATACAGCGTCGAGGTCTCGGCTCCGTTGGCCAGCATAGTCGCAGATTGGATCACCCCGTTGCCATCGATCGAATACGGCTGCGTGGGGTCGATGCCGGGGAAGGAGGCCGGCGCTGCGGCCGAATTATTCTCTCCGCTGCCGCCCGAGAACCACGCCTTGTCCGAATAGGTGGTGCTGATCTCCTCTTCACGGACATAAAACCAGTTAAAATTGCTGGTGACGTAATCGTTCCACCGCAATTCGACGCCCAAGGTGGCGCCTTTTGTTTTTATTTCATTGAGGATGTCGCTGAAGTAGGCCAACTGCGGATCGATGTAGGTCTTACCCCCGGGCAGGATGCTATTGGTGCTAGCTATCGGGCTGCCAACGTAGGATCCATTGGTCGCGGTATTCGTATTAAGCCATTGGTTGCGGTTCTGATCCTGAAATTCCTTGGTGTGGGTTTTTTCATCGTCGTAGGAGGCGCTGCCCGTGATGGCGATGTTATCGCTGAACTTGAAGCCGCCCACCAAGGTCGCAACCGGAGTCGTACTTGCGTCCTGAGCTTTGGTGCCGCGGGCGTTTCCTGCAAGATTAAGACCCATGTCCTGCGAGAGCGGCGAGCGAGTCTTCAGATCGATAATACCGCCTAAGCCCCCTTCGCGATTTTGGGCCGTCGGATTCTTGATGACGTCGATTCCGCCGATCTCCTCGCTCGGGATACCCTCCAAAGAGCTGTATTGGATGTTGCCCGCTCCCCCTGAGCCCTCACCCGATGAGTAAATTTCCCTGCCGGTGAGAAGTACCTCGCCATTCAAAGTGATGAGGTTGTTCTGCAAACCGTCGATCAGCACCTGCGTGCCCTTACCGCCCGAGCGGTTAATGGAAATACCTGGCAGCCGTTGCAGCGACTCAGAAACGTTTTGATCCGGCATCTTGCCGATGTCTTCGGCCACGACCGATTCAATAGGCTGGATGGAATCGCGTTTGCGATTCAGCGCCGATTCCAATGACTCGCGGTAGCCCGTGACGACAATCTCCTGAAGTTCCTCGGAGTTCTTTGCCGAAGTCATGGGGGCCGGCTGTGGCGGGTCCGCCGCGATGGCCAGATGACTCACCATTGACGCATCCAATGACACCGCTGTCATTAAAGCTAAACGAACGGCTCGGCGGACGCGCTCTTCTGTACGTTGCGACACGGTAATATCTCCCGTTTTACTCACTTTTTAAAGACTCGGCGCGATGATAAGAACTCAGCGGCATTCAGTGCCAAAGCCCTTTTTTTGCGCTCTTTACCCCCCATCAACGGCACCCTTGAGTGCCAAGTTGATGCAAGTACGAGGCTACCGCCGCCAGGGGTTAGTGTCAACGATTAATATTCTTTATCGTATTCGGTGTTAGCGCGGCGTGGCAGCGATGTCATTCTGGCGCTCACGGGCGCCCTGCTGTTGGCGTCGCGGGCCCTAGCAGGGGCGCCTTCTAAGTGACAGCGGTATCATTTCAGCGATCGTAAAGTTTGTCGGCGCGAGCCTGCAGCGGCATTTACAACCACGTTAATTTCGATCTTCGATCCGATAGGCGCTCGCTATGCGGATTTGCGAGGGCGGCGACGGGCGGCAACTTATCAGTTGGCTCTGTTCTTCATGTGAGTGCCTCATGCCGTGACAGTGATGTGTCGACTGGGGCATCGGGCAACGCGTTCTGATTACCCCATCAGCTAGAAGTCAGATTGAAAAGGGCCGCCGAGTCGCCCACTTCGAAGGGGCTCCAGGCTCTAAAATTACGAAAAACCGTCTTGGGAGATTTTTCTCATCTTTGATTTTCGCGCTACGGTGGGTCCCAATTGGAGCCACTTGGCGATTACTAGACCGATGAGTGCACCGCAGAGCTGCGCGACGATGAATGCCGGCACATGACCAGGCGCAATGCCCACAAGGTATTGCTTAGCGCCCGGGCGATCGTGATTGCAGGATTGGCGAATGAGGTTGAGGCCGTAAACCAATACGCGGCGCCAATCCAGGCAGCAACTCGCCATGCAGCGTCCCTACGACCTGCCGATCCGATGACTACGAGGATCAGCCCAGCAGTGGCGATCGCTTCGGATAACCACTGGGCTGGTCCCGCCCTTAAGTGCACCGAGGTCTGAAGAATCGGTAATTCGAACATCGCGTGCGCGAGGAAGGCGCCGGCGACACAGCCTGCGATTTGAACGGTTGCATATGCGATCATCGCTCGAACGCTTAAGTGGCCGCACAGGGCTTCGATGAACGACACGGCGGGATTAAGATGTGCGCCACTGCTGGGACCAAAAAGCGCGATCAACGTGGCAAGTACCGCCACCGTGGCGCCGGTGTTGGCGATGAGAGCGATGCCAATATTCCGGCCGGCGAGCCGCTCGGCCATAATGCCCTGACTGTCGCCGCGAGCAGCGAGAAGCCGACGCCTTCGGCGAGTAGTACATGGCGCATGGTATTCAAGACAGTTTGGTCGCGCCTTCGCTATTTCCGATCTCGCGAAGCTTCGCCTTAAGCGTCAAGCTGTCGGGCGAGTCGATGGGCAGAGTCGTAAAAAGCTTGATTCGCGTCTCGAGCTCCTGAAACGCCTTACGGAAAGAGCCCGCCTTCTCCACATCGGTTCCATCCACCGTAGCAGGATCCGCGACCAGTGCGCTGTCACCGGCTTTCCCGGCCAGATGGGGCACACTTCACCCGACGCGTTATCACATACTGTAAAGACAAAATCGATTTGCGGTGCACCGGGCGCGGCGAACTCATCCCAGCTTTTGCTGCGAAGATTCTCCGCGGGCAGATTCATGCGCTTCAGAAGTTCCACCGCGAAGCGGTGGACTTGGCCCTTTGGGAAACTGCCGGCACTAAAGCCGCGGAACCGACCGCGGCCCCAGTAATTCAAAAGCGATTCGGCGAGGATGCTGCGGGCGGAGTTGCCGGTGCATAAAAATAGAACGTTGTAGACTCGTTCGCTCACGGTACCTTAGGTCGCCCGGTTCGGAATGCAGCGGGGCTTCGCGGTCTGCGGCGCGACTGCCTCGGTGCCGTAAACCGTGCTCTCGCCCGTCGTCAAGAAGGTCTCCCATTCGACCCCTTGAGGATCGTGGATCCAGCTCTTCTCACTGTTGGCATAGCAGCATACGGTCTCGCCTTCCTCTGTAACCGGACCCTCCTCACGCTTCAACCGATCGTAGACTTCGGTGAGTTCCGCGCGGTTCTCGACCTGGATGCCTAAGTGATCGACGCCGCTCGGACGGACCCGATTGCTGATGGCGAAGTTTGCACGCGGGTCATCGAGAATCCACTTGGCGTAGTCTGACTTTACGGCCACCGGTTCAGCGGCGAACAGTTCGCGATAAAAGCGGATCGAGGCCGGAATGTCTTTCACACTGAGATGGACATGGAGTCGTTTCATGGACCACCTTTAGTAAAGCTAGAGTCGTTTGAGCATGAACGCGGAGTTTGAGGGGCATAGGCCCGCAAACTCCGCAGTCGATCGGATGGCTGCCGGTGCTACGGCGCGATCGAGCCGAGTGTAGCCGCGGCTAGCGAAGAAGGCCTCCGCCGTCGTCGTCAGCAAGTACAAGGTATGAATCCCGTCCGAGCTGGCGCGATCTTCGGCATGAGCGAGGAGAGCGGTGCCGAGACCTGCGCAGCGCGCATCCTCACTCACGGCCAGCGAGCGCAGGAGCGCATCGGTCCCGGGTAATTCAAGTCCCACCATTCCGGTCGACGCGTCGGCGGTATAGAAGAAGGACTTCAGATGCTGGTCGGTGATATCCGTCGCCGGCAAGTTCAGCCGCTCGAGGAGCGCGATCGCGGCCGCGCGCGGTGGTTGCTTGCCGATGGGCTGCAGGTTGCTTTTCATCGCCTGCATCAAGCTGCTTTGGAGGCGCGGCGCGCCGACTTAGCGGATCGCGCTGGCGTGCATGCGGTCGAGCAGCTCTCGCCGCTCGCGGTGCAGCAGTTCTCGGTAAGTATCCAACGAGACCTTTCATCACTCAAAGTCCGCACTGTAGATAAGCTGTCGGCTGGCTCGCTTTTGAGTAATCAAGCCCGCACGCTGAAGACTCTGAAGATGGAACGTCACCGACGAGGGCAACAAACCGACCCGTTCGCCGATGACGCCGGCCGGAAGGCCCTCCGGGCCGCGCTGGACCAGAAGTCGTTAGATCGCGAGCCGATGTTCATGTGCCAGAGCGCTCAAGGCATCGATGACCAGGTAATTTTTCATTATTCATACGAGATTACGCGAATACTCGTAATGTAAAGGGCGCCATTGTTCACGAGTTCATGAAGGGCACTTAGGAGCGGACCAATTCCTGAAGGAATTGCGCAAGGGCCAGAGCGGAATTTGCCCGCCGGGAAAGGGTCGGCAATATCCTCGCTGTCAGTGAATTCTGAGAGGAGTCACTCAACGCCGCGGACAACAATATCAGGCAAACGGCACAGGAATTAGGGAAATGTGCAACCAGACTCGCTGTGCAATCTGACATATCCTAGGGTTATTATGCCGATGTGGTCGGTCCCCCTATACGCGGCCTATATTTGGAGTTCGTCTTGCGCCGTTTTTCCCCCTGCCGTTAGAGAGGTAGCAGCTCTATGAGCCTCCGTCCCGAACCGTCTCGCTCCGTCATCGCGGAGGGCATTTATGGCCTCCTAAACCCGATCCCATTCGGCTGCTTTGTCGCGGCGATGATCTTCGACGTCATCTACTCCAAGAGTGCCGTGATGGTGTGGGACAAAGGCGCCGCCTGGCTCATTGTCTTCGGACTGCTGTTTGCGGTGGTGCCACGTCTGCTCAACCTGACGAAGGTGTGGATCACTTACCGGCGAAGCGCGACGCGAACGGACATGGTGGACTTCTGGGTCAATTTGTTTGCGGTCGTCCTCGCCATCCTCAACGCGTTTGTGCACAGTCGCGATGCCTACGCGTCGGTTCCCACTGGCCTCTGGCTCTCGACCTGCACCGTCATTCTACTGTCCATTGGCCACATCGCCATTGCCGTGCAGTCAACAGCACCGGGAAATTACGAGCATGAGTAAGATTCGAGTGCGCATCGCATTGGCGATGGCAGTGGTATCTGTTCTGGGCGGATGCGGTGAGAAAGCATCGCTCGAGCCTGCACAGCAATCTGGGAACGCGCCGCAGCTGCCGAAGTCGCAGGACTTCCTACTGCCGCCCATGCAAGTTCCCCGCGGCGTCGGCTGGGCGCAGGGGCAATCCCCTAAGGTTGCGCCCGGTTTGAAGATTGAAAAAATCGCAAGCGGATTGCTGCATCCGCGCCAACTCTACGTCCTGCCCAATGGCGACGTGTTGGTCGTGGAATCCAACGGGCCGGGCAGCGAGCCTACGACCACTCCCAAGCAGCTGATAGCCAACAAGGTAAAGAACCTGTCGGGCAAGGGCGGCAAAGGCGGCAATCGAATCACTTTGCTGCGCAAGAAAGACACTGTCGCCGGTGAATGGGAGAAGCATGTCTTCGTCGAGCATTTGCATTCGCCGTTCGGTGTGCAGCTGATCGGGGACTCTCTCTACGTCGCCAATACCGACGCCATATTGCAGTTTCCCTACCACTCAGGAGAAACCCAGCTCACTGCGCCTGGCGTTGAGTTTGCGGACCTACCGGGGACCGTCAACCATCACTGGACCAAGGCCCTACTGGCGAGCCCGGACGGCAGCAAGCTCTATGTCGGGGTCGGCTCCAACAGCAACGTCACCGAGAACGGACTTGAGGTGGAATACCGACGTGCGGTGGTACTCGAGGTGGACGTCGCTACGCGCGGTAGCAGAATCTACGCGTCGGGCATTCGCAATCCAACCGGCCTGCAATGGGAACCGCAGACCGGCAAGCTCTGGGCCATCGCTAACGAACGTGACGAAATCGGCGCCGACCTGGTGCCAGATTATCTGACCTCCGTGCAGGAAGGGGGATTCTACGGATGGCCCTACAGCTTCTACGGTCAGATCGTCGACCGCCGGGTTGAACCGCAGCGACCGGATCTCGTGGCGAAGGCAATCAAGCCGGATTACGCTCTCGGCTCGCATGTCGCCGCGCTCGGATTGTGGTTCTCCGAAAAAAATGCTCTGCCCGAGAAGTACCAGGGTGGGGCGTTCGTCAGTGAGCACGGCAGCTGGGACCGCTCGCCCCTCAGTGGCTACGAAGTAGTGCACGTCATGTTCCAGCAAGGAAAGCCGGTCGGAAAACCGGAGACTGTCGTGTCGGGGTTCTATTCAGACGACGAGAAGAAGCTGTTCGGCGCGCCCGTGGGTCTTACTCAGGATAAGGACGGCGCGCTGTTGATTGCGGATGATGTAGGTAATGCCGTCTGGCGCGTGACGGGGGATTCACACTGAGCGATGTGGCTCGGCTGTCGCTCGCAAAGATGCACGAGGCGAAATGCACCAGGTGTGGGCACCCGGTTTTCCCGCTAGCGCGGGGCCCATTGCCCGAAAGCTGTTCCACGTTAATGGGCATGATGAATAACTCATCAGAGGTAGCCAATGACCATCGAGGTGAAAATACTGGCGTGGACTGTGCTGCTCGGCATCTTGCAAGTTTTGATCGCCGCCGCCTTGGGCACTCAGCAGCGCGGCTTGAAATGGAACGTGGGCAACCGCGACGGCACCCCTAAGCCGCTCGTCGGAGCCGCAGCCCGCGCCGAACGGGCCAGCCGAAACTTCCTTGAAACCTTCCCTTTCTTCGCCGCGGTCGTGTTGGCCGTTGTTCTCACTAAGCACAACACGGGCCATACGGCGCTCGGGGCGCAGCTCTACTTTTGGGGCGCGGCTCGCTTACTTTCCGATCTACATCATAGGTATAGCGTATGTGCGCACTCTGGTGTTCGCGGTTTCTTTATGGGGAATTCTGCAGCTGGTCGAGGTCTTATTGTAATTGAGGCTTATCCTCGAGCGGCACTGTGCGCTTAGTGCTCGCACTGATCGATTTTCGCATCGATTACTAGCCTTTATCTCTTCATCTTCAGTGGGCTGAATGATCCTCGACGTCGTGGTGGACACGGAAGTAAAGTATCTTCAAGCCGATTGTTCAATGGCCAGGCCGCAAGGGTGGCGCGCGTTTGAAAATGGGCGTCCAACATAGATCACCCCGACTCATCTTCGTGACATCACGTTAGGGATGAGGCTGCAGGTGAGCACGTAGCGCACGCAACCGCAGTTTTCCCTTAGGGTGTTATCGTGACCCAGCGCCGGCTCAGCGTTGCATCCGTTGGATCGTCCACCGGTATGGCTTTTGCTTGCAGGGTGTACTTGCCCGGCAGGGTGGGGGCATTAATGGTGAGGTTATAGGATTCGGCACCAAGCGGCTGCATATGGAAGGCTTCTTCCGTGTGCGTCGCCGTAGCACCGTGCTCGTCTACGTACTCCAGCACCAACGTGCCTGAATTGAACCTCGCCTCGTCATTCACCATCATCACCGTGAGTATCTTCTTCTCCCCAACCATCAACGTCGAATGAAAAAAATTGAGATATACGCCGAGCGGCTTGAATGCCTGACCCAGGTAGTCGGCAAAGTGCGGTTCCAGGGTCAGCGTCTTCACATTTGTGAAGTTATCTGAGGTAAATCCTCCCGGCAGGCCCGCAGTAAGATAGGCAAAATGGAGCACGGCCGCATAACGGCGATACGCGCGCCAGAATTCGGTTTCGCCGGCCAGGAGGTAGGCCTGCATAGCAAAGCGCTGCCCCGGCGAGGCGTCCTTGCCCACCAGCATTGGGTATAACTTATCCGTCAACAACGTCGGTGAACCGTCGCGGTTCAGCCACAACCACCCATACTCGTTCAGAATCATGGCATGGCCTGTCTTCATGGTGTTTTCTACGGGCGCCAGGCCTTGCATGGCCTCCAGATTGCTCATGCGGAACTTCCACTCTCCGGAGTTCGCGTTGTCCACCCACAGGTAAGGGTGGTCCTCTACAGGATCATTGCCGTCGGAGGGTGGATCGTAGCTGTTCTCCCATGGACGGTGAGAGAGATCGAGAGCTTTTACGGCCGGCAGGACGGTCGTTGCCAACGCCGGGAATAAAGACTCGTTGCTCGCATCCCAAATGGCTACGCTGGGGTGATTCCAGTTGTCGCGCATCCACTCGCCGTACTCGACGATCATCTCGTCGGGATCGGAAAATTTATACTCGGGATGAGTTACGGGCAGATCTCCCATCCACACCATGTATTCGTTTTGGATGAGAAGGCCCTGCTCATCGGCAGTCTCAAGCCAGCGCTCCGGCACCGGTCCGATGGTAAAACGAAAGCTGTTCCAGTGCATCTGCTTGGGAATCTCTCCGAGCAGCTTACGCAGCCAGTCGTCATTCCATGGCAATGTGCCCGATTCTGGATCTTCAAAGAAACGATGTAACGCGATGTTGGATCCGCGCATAAAATAAGGCTTGCCATTGAGATAGGCTCGCTGCGTTACGGTATCGAAAACAAACTCGCGCATGCCGAAGCGCGTGCTCGTCGAATCGCCGGTGGTGCTGGTCTCAACCCGGTAGAGGAATGGATCCTCCGGAGACCAATGGTGGGCTTTCGGCACCGTGATGGCCTGCTGCACGGTCCTGGTCTCGCCTGCCGCCAAGCTCACCGCGAGAGACGCTGCGGCCGCAACCTGCCGGCCTGTTTTCCATTCACTCACGCGCTGCGCTAGCGTCGTGGTTTGCGGTTGCGTACTGTAATTATGGAGCTCGGTTTGCACCAGGACTTCGGAGGTTTCAATCCGTGGCGCCGCCTGCACCACGCTGACGCCGACGCCATCGAAGGCAAGGAGCGACACGTCGTCATAGATGCCCGGTGTCCAACGGCTCTTCTCGAAGTCACTCCCGTAAAAGGACTTGGGCGGCAAAACCCCTGGATGAGCTCCCACTCGGATCGTTAGCTGATTCTCGCCACCCCAATGAATGGCGTGGCTAGCGTCAAAATATGCGGCGGTAAAGCAGGGAAAATGGTCTCCCAGTTTCTGTCCGTTGAGAAATACGGTGATCCCGAACTGAGCTTTGCTTACTTTCAGCATCGCAGTTGCATGGCGTTCGGGAGCTCGAAAGGTTCTTCTATACCAGAAGTAATTACGATTCTGACGGGAGATACCGCGAGCGTCGCCGAGTGCGTCGAATTCGGCCTTGCTGAAACTGCCCCGACCGGTCAAGTTCAAGAGCAGCTGCTTGCTTTGGAATTGATCTACATCCTTGAACGCGGGTGTTGCGGAATGCGCCAAGCCCGGAACCGGCACGTGGTGAGTGAAGGATGCCGGAGCTATGTCGGCGGAAATACTATCCTCGATTTGCCAATTGCCGTTGAGTGAAACGGTGACCCGCTGGGCGCTAGCGGTGAGCGCCAGCAGCAACCCTGCTGCCGATAAGAAGACATTCGATCTATATAGCTTACCGAGCATGCGCTTCTAGACTATCTCGATTCGAAAAAGAACACATCAGCAGAAATTGATGCAGACCGCAGTGTGTCATCGCCACCATGCCCACGATTGGTGATTATGCCGCTTCCCGAGGTGCTGGCTTATGCGCCCGCGCTCGACCGACACGGAATGTGCCGTGTTACCGCACGGCGACCGATTGCGACGTACTCAACAATTGAGCTGTCACCCATTCGGTGCTTGCCGTCAGATGGGGAGGCTGCGAAGGCATCGAGGCGCTGCCAGACAAAGCGCGTGCATGTCCATCAATAGTCAATCGATGCGCTAAAGTATGGACAAAAGGTGTCGCGGAATTCGCCGCCGCGGGTCCTTCGCTCACGCTGCGGCCATCGCACCGGCAGACGATCGCCCAACAGGCATCACCAAGCACAGGGATCCCAACTTAACGGTGGTACGAAAAACGTCCGTCTTGTAACGAGGTCAAAAGCCGATCGTGCCCGACTTGGAAGGGGCGGCGACGCTTTCGCCGCCGCCCGTATCACTCCCTATTCTTCAATCATCGAGGCCAATTGCTTGGGTGTAGGCGTCCTGATTGGGCGCCGTCACTCCCGGATTTCCGCGGAAGTCCGTCCAGCAGGGATGAAATACGCCGTCGGAACCCATCGCAATCGCGGTGTAATCGCCGATGAACTCGCCCTGCAGAATCTTGCCGGACACCAAGCCGACACCGAGGAACTGAATTTGCGGGTTCGCCGTTTGCGTCGTAATGCGATGCACTCGATGCCGGCCCAGATCTCTCAGGTCCTCCGCGTCGCCGGCCACGTAGGCCATATCAAGACCGATGCCGTTCGGATCGTAGGTGCGAGTGTAGAAAGAAACGGCCACTTTGCCGTCGTAGGCCGCGATCGCCGGGTACACCTCGTCCTCAGCGGTGCCGACATCAATGGTGCCGGACCAGTGTTTTCCGTTGCGAGAAGAGACGATGAATACATCGCCATTGGTCTTGATCGATGCGCCGGTGGTCGAATCATACAAACCGTTGCGGTCGTCGGCCCAAGTTGCGTAAAGAGCATCGGTGACCGGGTCGATGGTCAACTGCGGAAAGCTATTGATGCGGAAGTTCTCGCCGGTGAGGGTGTCTCGTCCGGCAGCATCGGCATTGACCGGAAAATCGTAATCGTATGCCACTTCCTGGTTGGTGAAAGTGTGGCCGCCATCATGTGAGGTGGCAATAATCACGGCATCGTGATCGGTGGCTTGGTCGCATGCCAGCGTCTGGCACACGGCCGACTCGTAGGCGATGAAAAGATCGCCATGCCGATTTACCTGCGGATTGGAGCCGCTGCTGTAAGCCGTGATGCCGCCCGGCGTGAAGGCTGATGCCGGATTGACCGCCGCAGGTGCCGACCAGGTATTGCCGCCGTCCCGCGAACTCGACACCTGGATGGGCGAGTCGTTCGGACCGAACGAGGTCCAGGTCACGTACACCGTGCCCGTGTGCTGATCCACCGTGATCCATTCCTTGTCGTTGAAGTACGGGGTGGGTAACGCGTTGCCGCTGGAATCGACGCCATCCGTGTGCACGATGGACGGCTCACCCCAGGTCCGGCCGCCGTCGGTGGACTTGCTCACCACAACGCCGCTGGCATTGTTCAATCGGCTAAACACCAGGTTCGCGTAGTACGCAGTATTGTGGGGGCCGAAGGCAACCGCTGGATCGCCCGCCGAGTCCATATCGGACAGCAGACCTGTGGCGCCAGTTTGGAAAGTCAGGTGCGGCAGCTGAACGTTGAGCCAAGTGCGGCCGCCGTCGAACGTGGTGTAGGCATAGCCCGAACCGTCATTGCGCCCTTCGCGGGTGTTGAACACTCGATAGTCGTTCGTTCCGGCCACCAGATTGCGCGGATTGGCCGGGTTGACCGCGATGGTGGTCTCATTCTGTGCGCTGTCGCAGCCCAGCTGGCTGCCAGCCAGCACGAACTGATCGCCGTTGATTTGATCGACGTTGGGACGCGGATCGGCGTAGGTGTTCAACTTGCCGATATAGGCTTGGCACAACGCGGACAGATTCGGCGCCAGAGATATTGCCGTTGCGTCATCGCCGGGATCCGCAGTTTTGTTCAGCAACGCATTCGGAAATAGCGCAGTCCGCGCGAGCGGAACCGCGACTGCCATCTTAGGGTGGCTCCTCATTTCCTCGGAAAACGCATTGCTCGCCAGCATCGTGCAGGCGGACAGTGCGCACATTGAAAACATCGGAACTGAAGTCATGATTATTTCCCCTGAGGCCTGCCAATTCCCGAGCGCAGCTTGCAGAAGCGATTGCGCCGACGACAAAGCAAACCAATTTTTTTAATGTTGATCTTGAACCCGCACGCCGCGTGTAAAACGCAACACGGGCCGTGCAGTATGGCGGTAGAGTAGATCGAAACCGCGTGACAAGGAAGCGAATCCAGAAGAATGAAAAGCGGTCAACGCAACCAAGTTGACATATTATCGGGCAGGACGACACGGCGGCGACCGAGGCGCCCGCGTAGTCTGCCTTGCCCTGTTCAAGAGAAAGCAGTCAGTAGCTAAGCGGAGTCGCCTTCGAAAAAAATCTCGACGCGACGGCAGCGGCGCTACATTGGCGTTGCCACGCATGATGCAACAGTTACAGGCATCACTTGGCGCTAAATCACCCATAAAAAATCACATTCTTTGTGACATCGGGAAGATGTGGGGCACGAGTGACAGGGATAAACTACCTGCTGTTGCCGCCGGCGTCGTTTAGAGG
>JANYAD010000201.1 GCA_025355165.1 Gammaproteobacteria bacterium
GGCCGTTTCCATGGAGGCTTGATACTCCCCCGCTGCGGCCAGGCCATTAAGCTTCGCCCGCTTGGCCAAAGCCTGTTGACCGCCGGCCAACCCGTTGGCTTTTCCCTCCCAGGCACTGAGTGCGTCCTCCTGGAGAGCCCGTCCGTAACTAAAGGTCAACGCCCAAGGCAGGGGCCGAAGAGCATTCATGAGATTCAAGTGCAACGTTGCATCTTTAGGACTCTGGCCGCCTGACAAGAATGCAATACCGGGCACGGCGGCGGGGACCTGACGCTTCAAGGTGCGGACGGTGGCCTCCGCGATACGCTCCGGGGTGGCCTGATCCGCCGACTGCTTGCCTGGGATGACCATGTTGGGCTTTAGGATCATACCCTCTAGAATGACGCGGGCGGCGAACAAGTGCCTGAATACGCTGTCCAGCACCATATTCGTGACTTCCTCGCAGCGCTCCAGGGGATGGGCACCATCCATGAGCACTTCCGGCTCGACGATGGGCACGATTCCCGCTTCCTGCGCCAAAGCCGCATATCGAGCTAAGGCTACCGCGTTGGCATCAATGGCGTGGCGGGTGGGGATGCCCGAATCAATGTTGATCACCGCACGCCATTTGGCGAACTTCGCCCCCAGCTTGTGGTATTCGGCGAATCGCTCGCGCAAGCCGTCCAAACCCTCGGTGATGGTCTCGCCATGGAAGCCGGCCAGTGGTTTAGCACCTAAATCCACCTTGATGCCCGGAAGGATGCCGGCTTTGGCTAGGTAAACCGGGAAAGCAACGCCCTCTTTGGTTTTCTGACGCAGCGTCTCGTCATACAGGATAGCCCCGCTGATATAAGCCTGTGCTCCATTCGCGGTAAACAGCATCTCGCGATATGCGCGCCGATTCTCCTCAGTGGAATCGAGCTTAATCGTGTCAAAGCGCTTTTTAATGGTGCTGCCGCTCTCGTCGGCGGCAAGGATTCCCTTGTGCTTGGCGACCAAAGCGCGGGCAGTGGCGTTGAGCTCTCCAATGTTCATGGTTTGCGCATCTCTGTGATTTGGTTGTTAACTTAACCTTAGGATAACAAACCTAAGCCCACCGCGCGCCCCAGCTAGAACTTAACGTCAAATGGGACTAAACTAGTCCCACATGAAACGACGGTCCCAAGGACGGTAAATTATGCTGCGCATGGGAAAAATGACGGACTATGCGACCGTGGTGCTCGCCAGTTTAGCGCAACAACCGAGCATCGCGCGGGCCGCCGCCGAACTGGCAGAGCGCACGCGATTGAGCCGGCCGACGGTGAGCAAGGTACTCAAAGGACTGCAGCGCGCCGGCATGGTCATCTCCTCCCGCGGCGCACAGGGCGGCTATCGTCTTGCGCGCCGGCCGGATCAAATTACTGCGGCGCAAATTCTCGATGTCTTCGAAGGTCCGATTGCCATCACCGAGTGTAGCGGCGCGGCGAGCCAATGCGGGATCGAACGCCTCTGCCGCGTCGGCGGTGCATGGCAACGGGTCAATGCGGCGATTCGGCGCGCGCTGGAAGATGTCACGTTGCATCAGTTGGCTGGATTGGACTCCACGGGCCTGCGCATCGCCGACTTGGCCTCGGAAATTCACGTGAATCCCTGAAAAGCGGCCCCATTACCTATCTGCTCTTAAGCGTTAACTCTGGAAAACAGTGTCCACCAAATCTCAAGAAGTCGAAGCCCTGGTTGGTCAAAAATACCGGCACGGGTTCGTTACGGATATCGAATCCGACAGCTTGCCACCGGGCCTCGATGAGGGGGTGGTCGCGGCCATCTCGAAGAAGAAAGATGAGCCTAAGTTCCTGCTGGATTGGCGGCTCAAGGCTTTCCGGCACTGGCGGACTATGAAGGAGCCGAACTGGGCGCACGTGCACTACAAGCCGATAGACTATCAAGACATATCGTATTACTCGGCTCCGCGCGCGCCGGCCAACGCGCCGAAAAGCTTGGATGAGGTGGATCCGAAATTGCTCGCCACCTATGCGAAACTTGGCATCCCACTGCACGAGCGTGCGCGCTTGGCGGGGGTTGCGGTGGATGCGGTGTTCGACAGCGTATCGGTTGCGACCACGTTTAAGGAAAAGCTCGGCAAGGCCGGGGTAATCTTTTGCTCATTCTCGGATGCGGTGCGCAACCATCCCGATCTCATCGAGCGCTATCTCGGCATGGTCGTGCCCCCTACCGATAATTTTTTCGCGGCGCTCAATTCCGCGGTGTTCTCGGATGGCTCATTCGTGTATGTGCCCGCCGGCGTGCGCTGTCCGATGGAACTATCGACTTACTTTCGGATCAATGCCGCGAAGACCGGTCAGTTCGAGCGCACACTGATCATCGCCGCCGAGGGCGCGTCGGTAAGTTATCTGGAGGGCTGCACCGCCCCCATGCGCGATGAGAATCAATTGCACGCCGCCGTCGTGGAACTGGTCGCGCTGGACGACTCGCAGATCAAATACTCAACGGTACAAAACTGGTATCCGGGCGATGAGAACGGTCTGGGGGGCATATATAACTTCGTCACCAAACGAGGTGAGTGCCGCGGCCGCAACTCCAAGATCTCCTGGACTCAGGTGGAAACCGGTTCAGCCATCACCTGGAAATATCCCAGCTGCGTGCTTAAGGGTGAAAATTCCATTGGAGAATTTTATTCGGTCGCCGTTGCGAACAATTATCAGCAGGCGGATACCGGCACCAAGATGATCCATATCGGGCGCAATACCAAAAGCACCATTGTGTCCAAGGGCATCTCGGCCGGACACGCGCAAAACACCTACCGGGGCCTGGTGAAGATTCTGCCGAGCGCCGCCGGGGCCCGCAATTTCACCCAGTGCGATTCATTGCTAATGGGACCTCAGTGCGCCGCGCACACATTTCCGTACATGGAAGTGAAGAATCCCACCGCGACCGTCGAGCACGAAGCCAGCACTTCCAAGATCGGCGAGGACCAGTTGTTCTATTGCCTGCAGCGCGGTATTTCCGCGGAGGATGCCGTCAATATGATCGTCAGCGGCTTCTGCAAAGTGGTGTTCAAAGAGCTGCCGATGGAATTCGCGGTAGAGGCACAGAACCTGCTCAGCGTGAGCTTGGAAGGCGCTGTTGGTTAAGCGGCCTCAAAGAGAGAACTACATTGCTTGAAATTTCGGACTTATCCGCCCGTGTGGCCGGCAAAGAAATACTCACCGGCGTCAACCTCAAGGTCAACGCCGGCGAGGTTCACGCCATCATGGGCCCGAACGGCTCGGGTAAGAGCACCCTCGCCCAGGTGTTGGCGGGCCGTGAAGACTACGAGGTCACTCGCGGCTCAGTGACTTTCGAAGGCCGCGACTTGCTCTCGATGCGCGCCGAGGAACGCGCGCGCGCGGGGTTGTTTCTCGGATTCCAATACCCGGTGGAAATTCCGGGCGTCAACAATGTTTACCTGCTCAAGGCCGCGCTGAATGCCAAACGCAAAGCCGCGGGCGAGCCTGAAGTGGATGCGTACGAGTTTCTCGCGCTCATCAGGCAAAAAATGAAGTTCATGCAGATGAGCGAGGCTTTCTTGAGTCGCGGCGTTAACGAAGGATTCTCGGGCGGCGAGAAGAAGCGCAACGAAGTCCTGCAAATGCTGGTGCTTGAACCCAAGCTCGCCATCCTGGACGAAACGGATTCGGGCCTGGATATCGATGCACTCAAAGTGGTCTCCACCGGCGTCAACAGCCTGCGCGGCCCGCAGCGGGCCGTCGTGCTGGTCACCCACTACCAGCGGCTGCTTGATTACGTGATCCCAGATCAGGTGCATGTCCTATCGGGCGGCCGGATCGTGAAGTCCGGGGATAAAACGCTGGCGCAGGAATTGGAGCGGCGCGGTTACGATTGGGTGATGGAGAGCCGCGTCGCATGAATGCCGCACTCCGCTCTTTCGAGGCGCAATGGCGTGCGCGTACTCCCGATGCGCTGCAGCCGATCCGTGAGCAAGCGATGCAGCGTTTCCTCAAGCTCGGATTGCCGGTACAGCGCGATGAAACCTGGCGCTACACGGACCTGCGCAGCCTCGCCGCACAGAGCTTCGCCACTGCGGCCTGCGCATTTAACGGCGCCCTCGCCGATGAGCCGCTTTCCTTGGTCGACGCCGAGCAGCGCGCGAGCACCGTGGTCTTGGTGAACGGGTGCCCGCCTGCGCTTGCTTCAATTCCTGCTATAGATGGTATTACAATCAACAGTATACGAGAGCTAGCTAAGGTAGATCCGAGTTTTGTCGCGCGTTTCTTCGAGCCTGCATCGGATGACGATCAACGGCGCTGGGTGTTGCTCAACACCGCGCTTTTCACCGACGGGCTATATCTTAAGATCAGCACCGCCGTGAGTGCGCCGTTGGTCATCCTGCACCTATCGAGTGGCGAGGCAGACCAAGCCGCACACCCTCGAATCATCATCGATGTGCTGCCCGGGTCGAGCGCTACCATCATTGAACATCACGTCACCCGAGGGGACGCAGCGCCTCTCAGCAATTCGAACACCCATATTTCTCTGGGTACCGATGCGCAGATCGAGCACTATCGCGTCTATGCCGCCGGTGCCGGAGCGAGTCAGCTGGACGCGCTCGATATCCATCAGTGTGCCCGCAGCCAATGCAAACAATTCACCATTGGCTTGGGCGGCAGCTTTATACGTTCATCGCTCGAGGCGCATTTGAGCCAGCCCGGAGCATCTCTGGAGAGTTACTCGCTGTTGGTCGGCCACGAAGATCGGCATCTCGATTGCGTCAATATCGTCACTCATGCGGCTCCCGATACGCGCAGCCGTCAAACAGCGCGTGCCATCGCCAGCGATGTGAGCCGCGTCATTTTCAACAGCAAGGTAATCGTCAAGGCGGGTGCGGCGCATTCCGATTCGCAGCAATCCTGCCGCGGCTTGCTGCTCTCGCCAGAGGCTGAAATCGACACGCGTCCGCAACTCGAGATTCACGCCGATGAGGTCAAGTGTGCGCACGGCGCCACGACCGGCAGGCTCGACCCGGACATGTTGTTCTATCTGCTCTCGCGCGGCCTCGATCGTGAAACCGCGCAGAGCCTGCTGGTCTACGCCTTTCTCGCCGATGTGCTGAGCGGCATGTCGGTAAGCTCGGCGCGTTCGGCAATCGAGAGCGCACTGATTAGCCAACTGCCCGATTCGCAATTACTGCGGAAATTTCGATGAAAAATCTTGCCCTGACCCACCCCGATCTTGCTTTCGACGTCGAAGCCGCGCGCCGCCACTTCCCGATATTGTCGCGCACGGTACACGGACGGCCCCTGGTTTATCTGGATAACGGCGCCTCTACGCAGCGGCCCCAATCCGTGATCGATGCGGTGAATGACTACGAGAGACGCCATCATGCGAATATTCATCGCGGCGTGCACACCTTGAGCCAGGAGGCGACGGCGTTGTACGAGAGCGCGCGCGATCGTTTAGTGCGCTTCGTCAACGCGCGCTCCCGCACCGAGATTATTTTCGTGCGCGGAACCACCGAGGCGATCAACCTGGTGACGCAGAGTTACGCACGGCCGGCATTGCAACCCGGCGATGAGGTGCTGATCACGCATTTGGAGCACCACGCCAACATCGTGCCCTGGCAAATGGTCTGCGCGCAGACCGGGGCCAAGTTGGTGGCGGCTCCGATGACCGCCCAAGGCGAGATCCAGCTGGAGGCCGTGATCGCCCTGATGAATCCCCGCACCAGGATCCTCGCCTGCGCGCACGTATCGAACGCACTGGGCACGGTGCTGCCGGTGCGGCGCTTGGTGGCCGCCGCCAAGGCACGCGCCATCACCACCTTGGTCGACGGCGCTCAGGCCGTCGCGCATATGGCGGTAGACGTGCGGGACTTGGACTGCGATTTCTACACCTTTTCCAGCCACAAAATGTACGGTCCCACCGGCGTCGGCGTGCTGTATGGACGCGAGCAGTTGCTGGAACGCATGCCGCCCTGGCAGGGCGGCGGCGATATGATCTTGGCCGTGACCTTTGAGAAGACCACTTATAACGCCCTGCCCTACAAATTCGAAGCCGGCACGCCGAATATTTCCGGCGCGGTCGGTTTAGGGGCCGCGGTGGATTTTTTGTCGAGTCTGGATCGCAAGGCTGCGCACGCTCACGAAGATGCCTTACTGCATCATGCCACCGCGGTACTGGGTAGAATTCCCGGGTTGCGCATCATCGGAACCGCCCCGCAAAAGGCCAGCCTGGTTTCCTTCGTGGTTGCCGGAGTACACCCGCACGATTTAGGAACCATCCTCGATGAGGATGGCATCGCGGTGCGTACCGGACATCACTGCGCCATGCCGGTCATGGATTTCTTCAAGTTGCCCGCGACCGCCCGCGCATCATTTGCCTTCTACAACACCATCGATGAAATCGACAAGCTCGCCGCCGGCATCGAACGCGCGCGCAAGATATTCGCCTGAGGCCTGCTATGGAGATTAATGATCTTTACCGCGATGTGATTCTCGACCACAACCGTCAACCGCGAAATTTCGGCCCCCTGGAACCGGCTGATGCCAGTGTCGAAGGTTTCAACCCCATGTGCGGCGATCATCTGACGCTGCGTCTGCGGCTGAATGAAGACACGATCAGCGACATTCGTTTCGAGGGCCAAGGCTGCGCGATATCGACCGCGTCCGCATCGCTGATGACCGAGGCAGTCAAGGGCAAGCACCGCGACGAGGCGCTCAAGCTGTTCGATCGTGTGCATCAATTGCTCACGGACGATGCAGCGCCGCCCGCCGAGGAACTCGGCAAACTGGCAGCGCTCTCCGGCGTGCGGGAGTATCCCGCTCGCGTCAAGTGCGCGAGCCTCTGCTGGCACACGCTGGCCTCCGCGTTGAAGTCCACCGACCCGAAGTCCGTGCCCGCTGTATCCACCGAATGAGTTGCTGATGCGCTCCTACGAAAATGAACCGATAGTCGTGCAACGCGACGTCAAAGCCGTGGCGATACCCGCGGGCACCGAAATGACGCTGAAGCTGGGCTCCGTCGGCTACATCACCCAGGCCCTCGGCGGCAGCTTCACGGTTTACATCGATGGCAATTTATTCCGTATTGCAGGCCATGACGCCGATGCCATCGGCAAGACAGCGGCCAAGCCCCCCGACGTTCCGCCAGGCGCCTCCGACGAGGACATCAAAAATATCATTTGGCAGCAGCTCAAGACTTGCTATGACCCCGAAATCCCGGTCAATATCGTGGATCTGGGACTCGTTTACGAATGCGATGTCAGTAAGAACGAAGACTCGACTCGCATGGTGGAAATTAAAATGACCTTGACGGCCCCTGGCTGCGGGATGGGCGAAGTTTTGGTGCAGGATGTGCGCGATAAAGTGCAGATCATCCCGACGGTGGCCCAGGCGAACGTTGAGCTGGTATTCGACCCACCGTGGAATCAGACCATGATGTCGGACGAGGCTCGATTACAGACCGGCATGATGTGACGAGCGAGGGGTGGCAGTGAGCTGGGTTGATGCGGGACCGACTGACAAGATAGCCGACGGTGAAGCGAAATCTATCGCTGTGGGAAAAAGAATGATAGCGCTGGTACGCAATGGCGAGCGCTACTTCGCGATCGAGGATATTTGTACGCACGACGGGGCACCCTTGACCGGAGGTGATATTGAAGGCGATCAGATCATCTGCCCGCGCCACGGTGCGCGATTTTGTTTGCGTACGGGCGAAGCCCTGACCCCGCCTGCCTACGAGCCGGTACGTGTATTTGAAACCAAAATTGAGGACGGCCGTCTGTGGGTACGCACCGGTTGACTCTATTCAGACACGGTAAAGCGGAAGCCGCTGACGCCTATCCGGAGGACTACGAGCGCCCGCTCACCCATCGCGGCAGCATCGAAGTGCGGGAGATGGCGGCGCGCCTCGTCAAGCGCGACTTGGTGCCGGATCTCATATTGGTCAGCCCCGCCGAACGGGCCTGGGCAACTGCGGAAGTTATCTGCGGCGCTTGCGAGCTTGATCCAAAGCAAGTGCAATGCGCGCGTGAGCTGTATTTGGG
Organism: Gammaproteobacteria bacterium; assembly: GCA_025355165.1. GTDB lineage: Bacteria > Pseudomonadota > Gammaproteobacteria > Steroidobacterales > Steroidobacteraceae > Bog-1198. The sequence goes on from JANYAD010000201.1 coordinate 8,021, forward strand.
GAGCCCGGAAAGGACATGGCACCTCGTTGCGAATCGCGCCGCCTCATTGGCCCACATCATGATCTGCGGGCACAATCCCGGCTTGAGCCAGCTAGCCAGCCGCTTCGGCCCCAAACCGCAACGCCGGGAATTAGCCACCGCCGGAATTGCCACGGCAGTTTGGCAGCATGGCGACTGGACCACGATGCAACCGGAGTCGGCCGACAGTTGCGAGATGGATGACCCGGAAGACATGGATGATCCGTGGGCGTGATCATTCAGCTAGCTGCGTTACTTTGCCTTCGCGGATAGCCTGCTCGATCATGGGCTGCAACTGACGCCTGATGCCCTCGATGATCTGTCGTCGCTGTTCCTGAAGGGCACGCTGCTCCTCCTCGAGTTTACCTTGCCGCTCGCCCAACTCGCCTTGTTGCTCGCCGGAGTTTGATACTGGCTGGCCGAGCTGCGACTGCAGGCGCAAGGTGGCGGCCTGAATATCGGCGATTTGGGATGCCACTTTCGCCACCGCTCGCGGATCGATCTTGACGTTGAGCTCGCCGAAGTCCATTTGCCTGATCAGATTTTGCAGCTCAACCATGTCGCGTTTGAATTTAGTGGTGTCAATTTTCATTTCTGCGCTATCGATCATCGCGACGCGCCGGGTACTTGATAGGCGTTGCTTCGCGCCGAGCAGCGCACGCTCGGCGCCGAGCTCGTTTTGCTTTTCCGCCAACTCCTGCATCGGCGCCAGCGATTTTTGCGCCTCGGCGATGACGCTCGGATCCTGAATTAGAAAAGGCTTGCCGTCATGCTGAAAGTAAATGTAGTCGCCCGCGAGCGGCCAATTCTTTGCCAAATTAATGCTGATACGCGAGTGTCCCATGCGAAGTCCCAGCACGCCTTGTTGCGGACTGCCTTCAGGTTCGAGCGGCTGAGGTGCCACGGGGGCCTTGGGTGCATGCGGCTTTTTGGGTGCGTCCAGCGCAGCAGGTACGGATGGCGCGGCGGGCACCGCGGCGGGCGGTTGGGGCGCGGCCGGCACGGCGCTGCTGTTAAGCGCATCGAGCGCCACGGGCGCGGGTAAATTTGCAACATTGGTCACCGCATGGACCTTCAGGGTCGCGGTGGCGGCCAACATGGCGAGGATCACCACAGCGGCAGCCGAGGGTAGCCGCGGTTTGCCGGTGAATGAGCGCTCGAAATTTTTCTCGCTCAACAGCCTTTCGATGCGTGACGTCAGATTGCTGGCGCACGCCATCGCAACCCCGGCAAGGGGAAGTTGGCCGCGGCTGGCGAAGGCAAGCAATAGTTCGGCGTAACATGCCCGGCTATCGGCCTGCTCGACCGCCGCACGGTCGCTCAATGCCTCTCCCAGTGCGGACAATTCGCGCCGCAGCCACCAGCTGAAAGGATTGAACCAGAATAGAGCGCAATGCAATTCGGCCAGCGCATGAATATAGAAGACGCCTTGCCGCACATGTGCTCTTTCGTGCGACAGGACGATGCGCAAAGTTGTCTCATCCCAAGCAACGAAGCTCTCGGGAAGTAGCACGCTTAAACCTACAGTCACGGGAGTGGCAATTCGCGCAGTGCTGCGAACGTCGAGGGCAGGATCGAACTGAGCAACAATCCGCTCTGCCGCGACCCTCCCTGCGGGCAAGCGGCTCGCAACGTTGCGCAGACGAAACGCAAAGCCGACACCGAAGCACAAACGCAGCACTAACACCGCGGCAATCACCCCATAACCAGCCACGGCCGCCGCGGCGAGTGTATCGAGCAGCGAGAAGCCCCCTCCTTGCCCGCTCGTAATGCGCGCGCGATCGGCAGCGATGTTCCCGGCAGGTCGAGGGGCGTAGGTCTCGACGGGGTGCAGCTTAGGAATCCAAGGGGCGCTCTCCAGCGCCTCGGGCGCCTTTTCCGCGGCGATTTGCGGCAGCAGCGGCGGCCCAATTTGCGCCGCGACCAACATCGGCATCGCTAGTGCACCGACCAGCGCGAGTAGCCACGCCGTTCGCCGCGGGCGTACTTGCACGATCCTCATGATGTGAAGCGCGGCCAAAATGATTGCACCCATGATCAACGAGCGCAAAGCGGCTTCCAGCAACACGTGAATGCTTATGATTTTTTCCCCTTCTTCGAAGCGGCGATACGCTCCGCCAGACGTTGCAGTTCCTTGCGGTCAAGCACTGCGGAATCGACCATGCCGGCGAGCAGCGTTTCCACAGAACCGTCGCAAAACCAATCGACTATGCGCTGCACTGCCCGCCCGGCCACCGCTTGCCGGGATGCCGCCGGCCGATACAGAAAAGTACGAATTTCGATGGAATGGGTCAGATACCCCTTCTCCTCAAGCCGGCGCAGCACCGTACGAATGGTGGATTCTTTCAGCGGCCGGCCTTGCTGCGTCAGGTGCTCCCTCACTTGGTCGGCGCTTTGCACACCGTACGACCAAATGAGTTCGAGCACCGCCCGTTCCAGCTCGCCGAGTTCGCCGGGGTCGTGACTCTGCGTAGTGTTACTGGTCATAGTGTTACTTACTGTAACATACCGGCAATCAATGGCAAATTTTTTTTAACGCACCTTTGGCGCCGCCCGAGTGCTGGGTGTGAGTTCGATGATGGCAAGACCATGGGGAGGCAGCGTGACGGAGAGCCGATTGTTCCGAATCGGAACCATAACGGCCGGCGGCAGCTGCGCAGCTCTGATAAGAGATGCGAGCTGCGCTCGGGTGGGATAAGAAGGCGACCCTAGGCGCCGATGCTCCCCTGCGACATCGCCATGATCGGCATCAAGCCGCAGTACTCGCGCCGAGCTCACCGTTATGTGCCGCAACAGCAAGGCCGTGGTAGTGGGTGCGCCTGCCGTGCCGGGGTCCGCGTAATTCCAGAGAGCGATAACCACGGAACCGTCCGCTCGGCGCGTGACCAGCGCGTTTTGCGAGTCCATATCCATACGTTCGGTACCGAGCGCGTGCAGCATTTTGAAGGCGTTGAACGCCGGCTTGGGAATGCCACCCGCGGCAATGAGGCCATAGCCGCCATGGAAGGGCCGCTTCACCACGCCTTGTTCCTCGAACACATCCGAGAGAGTCCAGTAAGACATCATTGCCGTCAGCCCATCGCACCGGCGCAGCGTATCCGCGAGCCACGGACCCATGAACGCGGCATCGGTGATCTCGGGGTCATTGAGATAAGTAGCGTTGTATTCACTCCAGAATATGGGAACACCGGGTCGCGGCGATGCCTCAACTTCGTCGTGCACCTTCTTTGCGGCTCGGCAAACCATCTCCGAGCGCGAGATTTTCTCGTGCTTGCCGAACACGTTTTCCGAACTGTCGTTCGCGTAAACATGGGTCGAGACGAAATCGAAAGGCACGGCGTTCTCCGTGCAGTGACGGATGAATGCGCCAATCCATGCCGCTTGCGCGGTGGCAGGTCCGCCGATGCGCAGCCGGCTATCGACCTGCCGCAGCGCCTTGGCGGTATGATCGTATAGAGTCCAGTACGTCGCTTGCGCGGGGATGCCCACCCAAAAATCAATATTCGGTTCGTTCCAGACCTCGAAATACCATTGCGCCACTTCGTCAATGCCGTACCGCTCAATTAAGTGCGAGGCGAATGCGGCGATTAAGGCATCCCACTTGGCGTAGTCCCGCGGCGGTGCCACGATCGGGTGATATCTGAAATTCTGTTCCACTTCCCGAGATGCGAGCTTACGCGGCATGAAAGACAGTTCGATGAACGGGCGAACACCGTTCGCCAACAACCCGTCGTAAATTTGATCTACATACGAGAAGTTGTAGGTCGGGTTTCCTTGCTTGTCCTCATCGTACAGGCCCACTTCATCGTGAAAAATGGCATGAAAGCGCACGAACTGAAAATCTGTTGCTTTCTTGACTGCCCGCAAGTCCTGTCGGTAGCTTTCGCGCAGCGTGAGTATGGCGCGGCCGGAACCAAACATTTGCTCCCAAAAGTGCGGAAAGGCGTGATGCGGACCTTCGGCATCGATGACAATTTGCTCTTCCGACCAGGCGCAGAGTGCAAAAAGCCCTGCAATCGCAGAAATAATCGCCTTTTTCATAAATTAGTCCGTTCTGTGGACAAGGGAACGCAAAAAGGGATAGCATTCTTCTAAGCGGCGCTCCAGACCGCAAGTTTTTTCTGCTGCGTATGTAAACGCTTCCATGGAATTCGGAAGCCATGGGGGAAGGCATGGCAGTGACTGTCAAGGATGTGGCGCGCGAGGCACAAGTGTCGGTCGCAACCGTGTCGCGCGTGATCAACGGTCACAGTAATGTTACCCACGACACACGTGCGCGGATCATCGCCATCGCTGACCGCCTTCGCTATGTACCCGACAGCGCAGCGCGCGGCCTTGCAACCGGCCTCACCAATACGGTCGGCGTTCTGCTTCCGGATCTGCACGGCGAATTCTTCTCTGAGATCATTCGCGGCATCGACATCGCGGCACGGCGCCGTGGGTTGCACCTATTGCTGTCGGGAATGCATGGATCTGCGGGCGAAGCCACCCTCGCCATTCGTGCCTTCAAGGGTCGCGTGGACGGCCTGCTCATCATGTCGCCGTACGCGGATTGCGCATTTTTGGAAGCTCATTCCAGCGACGACACCCCCACCGTGCTGATGAATACCCCGGTGCGGGGTCAAAGCATTTCCGCGTTCTGCCTCGACAATCGCGGCGGCGCACGCGCCGTGGTCCAGCATCTATTCAATTGCGGCCGCCGGAATATCGCCTTTATCGGTGGACCTGAGGACAATTTTGATGCTGCAGAGCGGCTGGCAGGGTTCCAAGAAGCACTGGCGGCGTTGCGCCCGCACGCGAGCGGCAGCGTTTTGCAGGGCGATTTTTCCGAGCAATCGGGGTATCGCGCAGGTCAGCAGATAACCACACTGACTCCGCGGCCTGACGCCGTTTTCGCCGCTAACGATATGATGGCGCTCGGTTGCTTGTTCGCCTTAAAGGAGCGCGGCACTCGGGTGCCCGACGATATCGCGCTCGCGGGCTTTGACGACATTCCGGTCGCTCGCTTCGTGTCGCCGGCCTTGACCACGGTACGGGTGCGCATGGCGGAACTTGGCGAGCGCGCACTGACGCGACTGGCGGAGGCCATTGCCGACCCGGGTTCAATTCCTGTCTGCACGGAGACGCTCGCCGCTGATCTCGTCATCCGCGCTTCCTGCGGCGCGCGCCCTCATGCCGCGCCGAGAATGCCGGACATCACGATGCCCACAATTTTCTAAATGAACACGGCGCTCGACGATGGAGCGCGCTTAAATAGGGGAACAGGATGAGAATACGAATTAGCTACCAGAAAACTCTGCTCGCCGCGGCCATTGCAGCGACGCTCGCGACCGGCGCCGGTATGCCGACCTCCGTCCGAGCACAGACGGCCGAGGCCACTTTGCGCGGCCACGCCGCCGCCAACACCGAGGTGGTGGCTAAGAATGTGGCAACTGGTGCTACGCGGCGAACGATCGCCGGCCCAGACGGCAGTTACGCACTTCCGGGCCTGCAGCCTGGAACCTACAATGTGGAGGCCGGGCCAGGCACCCAAGCCACCGTGACACTGACGGTGGCCTCGACCGCCACCCTGGATTTGGTAGGAGCGACTGCCGAGGCAGCGCCGGTTGAAGAGATCACGGTGAGGGCGCGGCGCCTCGTTGATGTAAGAACTTCCGAGGTTGGCTCGACGGTGTCCTTGCATCAGATTGAGACCGTGCCGCAGCTTACCCGCAACTTCCTGGAGTTTGCCGATACCGTCCCGGGCCTCGTGTTTGCCGTCAACAATCAGGGTCAAACCTCCCTGCAGAGCGGCGGCCAGAATGCCAGCGCGGTGAACGTGTATATCGATGGCGTGGGCCAGAAGAATTACGTCAAGGAAGGCGGCGTCAGCGGACAATTCGCCACGCAAGGCAACCCTTTCCCGCAGCTCGCGATAGGGGAATACAAGGTCATTACTTCTAACTACAAAGCCGAATTCGATCAAGTATCGAGCGCAGCGGTCACGGCCGGCACGAAATCCGGCACCAACGAATTTCATGGCGAGGCGTACGGCCAGTATACGAGCGACAAGTTCCGAGCAGAAACGCCGGCTGAACGGTCTCGGGGAATCAAGACGGCCTCGAACGATAAAGAATTCGGCGTCTCTTTGGGTGGGCCAATCTTGAAGGACATGCTGCACTTCTTCGTCGCGTACGAAGGCAAGCGCTATACCACACCCGTCGCGGTCACCCCGGGTGTCACGACCCTAAACGGCGCGCCCATCAGCACTTTCTTGCCGGCGAGCGTCGCCTCTCAATTTGGGTCGGGCAGTCTGCCGTTCAAAGAGGATTTATTCTTCGGCAAGCTGGATTTTGAGCCGACTGATTATGATCGCATCGAATTGAGCGCCAAGGTACGCACTGAGAATCAGATCAAGAACATTGGCATCGCGGCCGCCGCCTCGGCGAGTGTTACGGAGAAGAATGATGAGGTCCGCTACGACCTGCGCTGGCAGCACAGCGCTGATCGTTGGTTGAACGAATTCCTCATCACATACGAAGACGCGTTCGATCGACCATCCGCTACGAATCTCGGCAATGGTGCGCAGTACATCGTTCAGTCGCAAGGCGAACGACTGATCCTGGCTACCGGCGCCGCCGATCCTCGTGCCACTCAGGACAAAGGCCAGCGCGGGCCGGGGATCCAGGATGACCTTACGTTCAGCAACTTGCACTGGCTTGGCGACCACACGGTCAAGCTCGGAGCCAAGGTCAAGCGAATTGATCTGACCGCGGCGGATGCGCTGAATATCAATCCTCAGTTCAGCTACGATGTGACGCCTGCCGGCACGGACACGACACCTTACAAGGCGCTGTTTACCAATCCAGTCGCCGGCTTGAGCCCCACGGCGCAGTCGAGGGACTGGCAATACGGCTTCTATATTCAAGACGACTGGGTGCAAAACGAGCACCTCACTTGGAATCTCGGCGTGCGCTGGGATATCGAACGAAACTTAGGTTTTTTGGACTACGTAACGCCGCCCGCAGTGCAAGCGGCCCTTAACGCCCAAGACCCCAATGCCCCCGCCGGACAGACCTACGCGCAGACGCTCGCCAAGGGGGGCGTGAACGTTAACGACTACATCAGCACCGGGCACAACCGCAAGGCCTACACCGGCGAGTTCCAGCCGCGTCTTGGATTTTCGTACGATATCTTTGCGAATCAGCATAGCGTGGTATTCGGCGGGTACGGTCGATCCTACGATCGCAATCTCTATGACTATCTGCAAGTTGAAGAGACCAAGGCGGCGTTGCCTGAGTACACCGTGTTTTTCAAGAATCCCGGCGCCACGGCGCCGAACGGCTGTTTCGGCACTCCGTGTGTCGCATTCGATCCGAAATATATGAACGGCCTACAGAACTTACAGGCGCTGGTTGCATCGAGCAACGCGGGCGCCGAAGTCGATGCCGTGAATAACAATTTGAAGGTGCCTTATTCGGACCAGTTCAGCGTTGGCATCCACAACAAAGTCGGCGACTGGAATACCAGTGCCGCGGTGGCACGAATCATCAGCAAGGACGGCTTCGTCTTTACGTTGGGCAACCGCTACCCCAACGGCGCTTTCTTTATGAATGGCGGCCAACCCTGGGGCAACGGCGTGCCGGGCTTCGGCTCACTCATTATCGGCAACAATGGAATCGAGACCAAGACCACGCAATTGCTGCTGTCGGCTGAAAAGCCCTTCACCCAAGAATCGCATTGGAGTGCAACTTTCGCCTATACGTACACAGACGCGACTGCGAATCGGGACATTACGCAGCACTACGCGTTCGACGAGGAGACCATAAGACAGTATCCATACGTCATATCGAACGCTGCGGCGAGGCATCGGATCGTAAGTACTGGTTCGTATGGAGCACCGTGGGGCTTTGTGATGGCGGCCAAACTGACGCTCGCCACACCCATTCCTGTGACTGATCTCGCCTGCATTGGTCCGGCCCAGCCCTATCCGACAGGAAGCAACTGCACACCGATATCAGTTACGCCGAAAAACTTTTTCGGATACCGCGCGCTTGACTTGCAGGTGACCAAGAATTTCGAAATTGCCAGCTTCGCGACCGTCTATTTGCGGCTTGATGGACTGAATGTCTTCAACTATCAAAACTATTCGGACACCATCTTAAATTTCGGCTCGAACGGCAAGTTCAATCCAAATCCGGTGGTCTACAACTACCAGGGCAATATCAATGGCGTTCCGCGCACACTCAAGTTGACGGTGGGGGCGAAGTTCTGATGGGAAGTGATGGCTGACCGCAATCTACGCAATATTCTCATCATCGGTGGCGGCACAGCGGGTTGGATGGCCGCCGCCGCCTTGGGCAAGGTGCTCGGCCCCGGTCATTCGATACGCGTGGTCGAATCCGAGGAGATCGGTACGGTGGGCGTGGGCGAAGCCACCGTGCCTCATCTCAAGCTGTTCAATCAGATCCTGGAAATCGACGAAATCGAATTCGTCAAGCAGACGCAGGGAACCTTCAAACTCGGCATCGAGTTCGTCGACTGGGGCAGGATAGGCGATCGCTACGTCCATGGTTTTGGCAGCATCGGGCACGACTACGGCCTGCTGCCCTTCCACCAATACTGGCTCAAATTGTTCCGCGCCGGCAAGGCGGCGGATATCGGGGCTTACTCGTTGAACACGGTGGCCGCACCCCGCGGCAAATTCATGACTTCCGCTTCCGATGCCCCAACACACTCGCCCCTGGCCAACATCGCTTACGCGTATCACTTCGACGCCGGGCTCTATGCGAAATATTTGCGGCGATATTCAGAGGCGCGCGGCGTGCAGCGAACCGAGGGCCGAGTAATGGAGGTGCTGCTACGCCCCGCCGATGGCTTCATCGAGTCTGTGATGCTGCAAAGCGGGGAGAAGCTGCAGGCGGACTTGTTCATCGACTGTTCCGGCTTTCGCGGCCTATTGATCGAGGAGGCGCTGCACACAGGATACGAGGACTGGACCCACTGGCTGCCCTGCGACAGCGCACTCGCCGTGCCGTGCGAAAAGATCGGCGCGCCCACGCCGTTTACTCGCTCCACGGCGCGCGCCGGCGGTTGGCAGTGGCGCATTCCATTGCAGCATCGCACCGGGAATGGCTATGTCTATTCCAGCGCACATATCAGCGATGAGGAGGCGGCAGCCACGCTGATGGGCCATCTGGACGGCCGCGCATTGGCCGAACCGCGCAAGCTGAAGTTCACGACCGGCATGCGCAAAAAGTTTTGGAATAAAAACTGCGTGGCCTTAGGCCTCGCCTCCGGGTTCATGGAACCGCTGGAATCCACCAGCATTTATCTCATTCAGTCCGGCATCGCAAGACTGCTGAACCTCATGCCCGATCGCGACTTTAGTCCCGTCCTGATTGAGCGCTATAATTCGCAAGCCGCGTTTGAATTCGAGCGCATACGTGACTTCTTGATACTTCATTATGTGGCGACCGAGCGCCGCGACAGTTCCTTCTGGAGATATTGCGGTGACATGACGATCCCAGAACCTCTAGCAGACACGATTCGCCTGTTCAAGGACAGCGGACGATTCTTCCGCAACGCGGAGGAAATGTTTGCGATCACCAGCTGGGTCCAGGTTATGCTGGGTCAGCACATCCAGCCGCAACACTATCATCCCGCCGTTGACCTGGTAGCGGATCAAGAAATCGTCGGATTGGTCGATAGTGTCAAGAATGTGATTGCAGCCTGCGTGGAGGCCATGCCCACGCATGCC
>JANYAD010000205.1 GCA_025355165.1 Gammaproteobacteria bacterium
CCGCTCCTTAGCCGCTGCCTCGTAAACCCGCATGTACACTTCCTGCCGCAGGTCGACTAGATCTTCGCGATGATGCCAGCTGCGCGCGAGGTAACGCACGAGAGCAGCCTCATAAATTAGGATCTCCCTGGAAAACCACGCGTCGAGTGCGCTCAACATGCTCTTACCCTACCTCGGACCTGCCGTGATTGCAGCAGATTTGTCTGGCGCCAAGGAAAAAGTTGGCGAACTGGGTCTCGTGGGGGTGGAAAGTGCAGCGCCGTTCGTCTTAGTTCAAACACCCTCAACTAAAAGGAAAACCCATGCGTTGGTGCACGATCGCATTCGCCATTCTGGCGACAGCCCCAGCCCTCGGGGCGGGAGCCCCGCAAGCGGACGAACTCACCGCGACCGTTACTCGGATGGCGCGGGTCGGCTCCTGCTTCTCGCCGAGTTTCTCTCCCGACGGCCAGCACCTCGCCGCGATCTGCGACATGAGCGGGACACCGCAGGTGTGGATTACCCCGACGAACGGCGGTTGGCCAAACCAGGTCACTGCGCTCGAGGATCCGATCACTCGGGTCGAGTGGTCGCCCGCCGGCACGTGGCTCGCCATCTCAATAGCGCCGGGCGGGGGTATGAACACCCAAATTTATGTGGTCCATCCCGACGGCAGTGGGCTCAAGCGCTTTAGCCAGGGTGGCAAGGACAACAATTGGTTGGCAGGCTGGACGCACGCGGGATCGGAGCTCATGGTCTCCTCGAACGTTCGCGATGGCGCAGCGATGGACCCGTACTTGTTGGGTATGGACGATGGCCAGATGCGACTAGTATCGCGCAGCCCTGGAATGGATAATTTTGTAGATGTGGGCCGCGACAACCACATTGCACTGGTACAGCGGATGCAAAGCCGCGGAAACAACAACGTCTATTGGGTCGATGTTGTGGGGCACACCGAGGTCGACCTCACCGAGCACGAAGGGCCGGGCACTTTCGACGGGCGCTTGTCACCGGACGGGCACATCGTGTATCTGATTTCGAACAAGGACCGCGATCTCACCGTCTTCGCCAAGGAACAAGTGGGCCCACACGGCGAAGCAGGCGTCATTCAGATCGTGGCGCAGCGCCCGGACGCCGATTTAGCCGAGTTTGAGATGAACGCGGATAACACGGAGGCGGCGCTGGTGTGGAACATTGCCGGGCGCTCAGAACTCGCGTTCGTGGACTTGAACACCGGACAATCGAAACCGGGACCCAAACTGCCAAGCGAAATCGCCTTCCATCCGCGCTACTCACACGATGGACAGCAACTCGCTGTAGTGCTAACCGGTTCGACTGCCCCCGAAGACATTTGGGTGATCGATCGCCCCGGCGGGAATCTGCATCAAGTCACCTTCAGCCCGCATCCGGGCGTGAGTCTCGCCGACTTAGTGCACGCGACGCTGGTGCACTACAAGGGTCTGGACGGCGAACCGTTGACCGCTTGGCTGTGGCTGCCCAAGAAGTGGCAGGCACCGGGACCCTGCGTCTTAAGTTTCCACGGCGGCCCGGAAGGGCAGGAACTCCCGGACTTCCGCAGTGATTACCAAGCGCTACTCGGCCAGGGCATCGCTGTGCTCGCACCAAACGTGCGCGGTTCCGGCGGATTCGGCAAGCGCTTCGTGAATCTGGACAATCAGGAATTGCGCTTCAACGGTATCAAGGACATCAAAGCGTCGGTCGATTATTTGACCACCAACAAGATCGCGGACCCTAAACGGCTCGGCATCATGGGTGGCTCCTACGGCGGGTACATGACCATGGCAGGCCTGACGGAGTATCCAGACCTGTTCCGTGCGGGCGCGGACCTCTATGGCGTGGTCAACTTCGAGACCTTTTTCGCTCACACCGAGCCCTGGATGGCGGCGATCTCCACTATCGAATACGGGAACCCAAAGACTCAAGGCGAATTGCTGAGGCAACTATCGCCGATCAACAAAATCGAGCGCGTGAGGGCGGCGACCCTGGTGCTGCACGGTGCCAACGATACCAACGTGCCGGTGGTCGAAGCGCAACAGGTGGTGGACAACCTGAAGAAGCGCGGCGTGCCGGTGCAGTTGATCATGTTCCCCGACGAGGGGCATGGCTGGCGCAAGATGGCCAACCGCATCCGCTCGACGGTCGAGGTGACACGGTGGTTCGTGAAGTATCTGGAGCCGGACGCAGCGATTGCTAGAAAATAGGGATGCGGAGCAGGGGCGGTCGATAATCCGAACAGTGCGCGCAGGCTACGCAATGGATGCGTTTATCTTATAGACCATACTTGGGCCTCGCCATAGGTGAGACGAGTCGGAGCGAGATCGACACCTGTAAGGAAGATACTTGGGGGAGTGTCACGGAAGTGGGGTGCAGTTAAAGTAGTGCCCTAGGCCAAGGAGCTGCCATGCGCTGGACAGTAAGATTAGAGTTGGTACGCGAGGATGGAATCGCCACCACGCTGCGAGCTCGCCACCATTACTCGACCGATGGCCGACCTGCGACCCGACGCCGCCGCCCGCAGAAGGCGCGCCGCGTAACGTTCAACGGGAAAGAAGTAGGTTCCCCGAAAATTCACATGGCCGTATGACACGGGTCCCACCGGCCTCGACGAAACTCCGCGGTTGAGACGCTGTTCGCAGCGATCGCTGGTCTGTTAGGGGATCTTTGGTTTCCAGGGAAGCGGGAGCTGGTATGGGTCGCCGTCGCTCTTCATTCTTTACGGACATAATTGAGATTAGTGCGAAACTCCACTGGAAAGCTGGCCTGATCGCTGCGGCTCTTTCTTATCTGGGATTTCATATCGCTTCAGTAGTCTTCTCGACTCGCGCTGCCGGACCAAAGAACCTCGCCGATTTTTCTCATGCACTGCCGGGGCAGTTTATCGGCATCTTTGCGACCTTCTTGCAGTTTCTAGTGCCCTTTGCCTGCGTGGTCGGCGCTATTGTCTCCTTCATACGGCGATCGCACGGACTAGCCCTATTCAAGGATGCCCAGTCGAGGGGCTCCAGGGCCGTTGACTCGATGACCTGGTCGGAGTTCGAACTCCTTGTAGCTTCCGCCTTTCGGGCGAAAGGGTTCTCCGTCACTGACAACGTCGTCGGTGGGCCAGATGGCGGCGTGGACCTAAGACTGCGCAAAAGCGACCAGACCTACCTGGTTCAGTGCAAACAGTGGAAGGCTCGAAACGTCGGTGTCGCGATCGTTCAGGAGCTTTACGGCGTTATCGCCGCTCAGGGGGCGGCAGGCGGATATGTCATCACGTCAGGGAAGTTCTCTCACGAAGCCCATTCATTCGCCACTCGATGCGCAATCATATTGATTGACGGGGCGCAGCTTTCCGAAATGATCGGCAGCGCGCGCCAAACCAATGTCATCCCGATTCGGAGCAGCGAGGCCGCATCAAGAGCTGCGACGCATACCAAGGACTATGGACCGCCCGTTTGCCCGCGGTGCGGTGCCGAAATGGTACAGCGTACGGCGCAAAGGGGTTCAACGCCCGGCGCAAAATTCTGGGGATGCTCGAACTTCCCTAAATGTCGCGCGACCGCGCAAGTCTCGGGTGGCCGTTGAAGCGGGCCTGACGGAATGGTACGCATTGCGGTCTGTTACCCAAGAGGTTGA
>JANYAD010000209.1 GCA_025355165.1 Gammaproteobacteria bacterium
CGAACCCGTGCTGACATCGTGCACGCGAATCGCAATGTGGCCAAACCGTTCGAACAGCTCGTCACCGGGACCGAAGGTGAGGACGGAAATTACGAGCGAGTCGCGCGTCAGCGCGGCGGTCGCACCACGCGCGGTCTGCGCACCGACGGTCGGAACGGACGTAGCAACTGTGACCAGAGTCAGCAGTCCGGCGAGCCATCGTACGGCACGCAGGCGCAACGGACGAACGCTCATCACAAGCGGATCTCCTTCCCCGATTCCGCTGCCTTCGCAACATATGCCTGGGCAACTTTAAAGACAAAAAAACCCATAAAACTAACTATTGGCGAGCATCTGCTTTAAGGTCCGCTCGACTTCGAGCACCTGGGTCTTGGCGACCCCGCCTAACAATTTACTCAACACTTTCGCAAGACAGGCCTGCATCCTCGGAAATGCCGCCTTGCCGGCCTCGGTCACCTCAATCGATTGCTCACGACGAGTGTGGGCGAGCGCGACTCGGCGAAGCAGGTTCTTGCTCTCGAGGCGGTCTATCATTCGGCTCATGGCACCGCGGTCGTAGTCCATCGCTCTGCACAGTTCGCAAGCCGACTTCGCATGTCCCTTGAGAAGAATCTTGATGATGATGAATTGAGCGGCAGTCACCTCGAGCGCCGCCAACTCCTCATCGAGCAGAAATTCCCGGTCCATCCCATTGAGAATCGCCGTCCGCACCTGGCCGAACAGCTGCGCCAAGATTTCGTTACCTTCAGTCGATTGTGGGTGGTCGCTATCGTTCATATCGCTAATCCAACTGCGGCGATGATAGATGCCTCGGCAACAATTGTCAAGGCATTAGTTGGCTTTAGGCGCCCAATCGCCGATAAACAGCGCGCTGCAACTCAATGCCGAATGGGTGAGTTGCGCCGCACACGCAGCCGCACTGCAGCAACGGAAACGGTCTCGAACTATATTGTCCCGATTGCGGGAAATGCAGTTTGCCCATACCGATCGGAACACGTTGGCCAGTTCGCTCCCCGGGCCGAAGACAGGCCGATCGGTTTCGGAACGCCCGCCTAGGGCTGGCGTTCTAACCGGGATGCTGCCACTTCAACTTCAACCCGCCGATCTGGCTGCAGACACGCGATCAATTCCGCGGTTCTCCGCTCGCCTTTGCATTGCTCCGGCTTTGTGACCGGGTTTGAGCCATCGGCTCCTCGAGCCGTTATCTTGCCTTCCGGGATGCCTACGTCTACCAAGTAGGCCTTGACGGCCTCGGCGCGCCGTGTCGAGAGCTTCATGTTGTACTCATGCGACCCGATGCGGTCGCTATACCCCGTGACCGTGATCACCTCGAACTGCGCGCCTTTGAGTTCTGTGGCAAAGTTTTGGAGCGCTTGCTTGCCTTGCGGCTTGACCGTCTCTTTACCAAAATCAAACAGCGAGTCCGCCGAGAAGCTCACGTTTTTGCGCAGGGGTGGCAGCGGGGGAGCAACCGGCGCAGGCTCTGGGACGGGCGCGACGGGGGGCTCGGTGGCTGCGATGGGCGGCGGCGCTGGAGGCGCGACCGGCACGGGCGCGTGCGTCTTGCCGAATCGATAGAGTACGCCCACCGAGTACATGTCAATGTCGCCTTTATTGCCCACCGCATCGGCCACGTGGTACCGCTCGGCTTCGGCGCGCACTCCCCATGCACTCGTTGCGGCGTATTGCAGACCAAAGCCGTATTTGTAGTTGGAAGAGTTCTGGCTGCGCTGCGGATTGGCAACGGTCACGGGCCCATAACCTACGAATCGATCTTTCACATCCGTGTAGGCATAGCCAAGGCGCCCAAAAGCGGCGAACTTATCGGTGAAGGGCAGGATGCCGACGGCATCGATATCTTCGCCCTTAAGCTTCGCCTGGCCCGTCAATCCACCGGGCGGCGCGGTGTTGGCCGTGAATCCAAAGCGGCCGAGGTCGAAGTAACCGCCCTCCAGCGCAAAATATTTGATGAACTGATAGCCGCCGAACAGCTTGTACCCAAAATGCTTGTCTTCGTCCTTAAGCGCAGTGGTGGTGAAGCCTGCCGACATCAAATTGTCGCGGATGCGGGTGTCATCGATCTTCGCGCGCGACTGTCCCGCGTTGGCCCCGACGTACCAGCCCGAATCATCGTCCCCCATCGCTGGGGAAATGCTGGCCATCGTGAACGGCACCAATACCAACAGCGCCGCGCCCAAACCTACTTTCCTGAATGATTTCACGCTTTTCTCCGCGGGATTTGTGACTCGCATTTCTTAAGGCGCCGGTACGTTGATGACGGTGTCGACCATGGTCACAGAAGCGCCCAACGAGAGGGCCCGACCGTTCAACGTCGTGATCGTGGTGTTGCCTGCAGTGGAGAAGGTAACCCCTGCCTGCGCAATGATGGTTCCCACCATGGTGCCGCCGCCGCCGGCATTGATTGTTGCGGCCG
Source organism: Gammaproteobacteria bacterium (assembly GCA_025355165.1). GTDB lineage: Bacteria > Pseudomonadota > Gammaproteobacteria > Steroidobacterales > Steroidobacteraceae > Bog-1198. The sequence goes on from JANYAD010000209.1 coordinate 2,435, forward strand.
TACCGACTTGCCAAAAGATATTCTTCGCCTGCGCACCGCCGGCCAAGATGATGCTTTGAGGCGCTGTGGCGCCCGGCCCGCCCACGGTCAGCGTGCTTGCCATCTGGAATACCCAGATCGCATTCGCATCGCCTTTGGCGTCGAGGGTAAGATCGCCGCCTTCTATCAGCAGCGAACCTGAAGGCGCGGTGTACACGCCCGGCGCGAGGGTGAGAGATCCGAGATTGGCACCCGGATTTGCGCCGGGAGGGAATGCCACCAGGGCGTTGTAGGCTTTTTGAGCGTCAAGTCTGGCTTGAGTCGCCGCTGCGCAATTCGCGGCGTTGGGACCACCGGCAGTGGGGCCGGTAATCGAATTGGTGCAGGTGAAGATGGTTCCGTTGACGGCGCCTATGTTGGACGGAGACTCGGTGTAAATATCGCCGTGCGTATCGTGGAATCCGGTGATGGAAGACGTCGCCGTGGCGATGGTGCCGATGTCGCCATTGACCACGGTGAGTATTCCCGTATTCGTCATGCCGGCGGTGCCGCCAAAAGTACCGTAGGTCGACACCGAGTTTAACGGAACGGCTGCACCGCACGTGCCGGTGGCCGGGCCAGCGGTAAACGTCCATACAAAATTGCTGGTCATCGTGTCGGCAGGAACCGCGGCATCCTTCACGCCTGCCGCGCCGCCCTTGATCGTCGCCGTATACGTGGTGCCGGAGGTGAGTGCACTCTGCGGTGTGAAAGTCGCAATGGTGCCCGTCGCGGAATCGAGAGATACCGACGCAGCGGTGACCGGTGTCAAAGAGGGCGGTGGCCCCGTGACGGTGAACGTCGCTGCCGTAACGCTGCGGGGGTCCATGCGTAAACCCGCCGGGACGCTAAAGGTCGCGTTGATGGAGCCGTTCGGACACACCGATGACTGACCGGCCGTCGGATTGGTGGACTGGACCGAGATAGCCGTCGGCGTCGTGGGGCCGGATGCCGTAAAGGTCCATACGTAGTTGCTCGCGGCCGGTAGCGCTGCTTGATTGCCGGCGAGCGAATTGCCCTGCAGATCCATCGCCGCGGTGGTGACGGTGGCGGTATAGGTAGCGCCCACCGTCAATGCGGACTGCGTGCTAAAAAGTGCGGTTCGCGACCCCACATCGTAGGTCACCGTACCGGTGGGCGAAACGCAAGGGGTGAGGCAGGTGACCGTGAAACTGGCCGCGCCCAGCGTGGCGGGTTTCATATCTTCGCTGAACACCGCGCTGATCAGCGTATTGCCAGGGACCCCCGTGGTCGGGCCCGGCGAGGTGGTTGCAGGGACGGTGAGCGTGACGCGCGGCAGGGTCGCATTGGCGGCCACGCCCGTCGTGAATGTCCATACGTACGGGTTGGCCAGTGGCTGCCCGGTTGCAAGACTCGTAGCACCCGTGATGGTCGCGGTGTACGTCGTCGCACTCGCGAGCGCGCTCCCGAGAGTTAGCGTTGCGATGGTCGCGGAGCTATCCAGTGCCACCGAAGTTCCTGCTGGATTGATGCACGGCGCCGTGCAGGTCAGCGTGAAAGTGGCGGCGCCGCTAATGGGGGCCATGGCTTGGTCGAATTGCGCAGTCACTGCCCCTAAGTTCGTCGCCACCCCGGAGGCGTTATTCGCCGGCGCCGTGGCGGTCACAGTCGGCGCCGATGCCGCCCCAGTCGTGAAAGTCCATACATAAGGAGTTGCCAGCGCAAATCCCGTGGAAAGACTCGTGGCCGCCGACACCGTTGCCGTGTAGAGCGTATTGGGCGCGAGCGATAGCGTGGGAGTGAAGGTCGCGATGGTATTGGTCGCATCGAGCGCCACCGTGCCGGTGACATTCACGCAAGGCGCGGCGCAGGTCACCATAAAATTCGCCGGCACCAATGGATGCATCGGCTCGCTGAACGTGGCCGTAATCGCCGGATTCGTGGTAGCGACGCCGACGGCACCATTGAGAGGCATCACGGCCGTCACGATGGGGAGGCGTGCGCTGATGCCGCCGACCCCCAAAATCGGATCCTTGCCGCATGCGGTCAACACCGTAAGCAGGACTAGGATCGAACCCGTGAACAATCTGCCGTAGCTCTTGAGTCTCTGCATATCCGCTTGCTCCCACCGTAGTACATCAGCCAAATTGAAATATTTACCGTCCCTTAAAGCATCGTGCGGACGACGCCGAGGTTTCCGCAGGCCGGCACGATAGCCGAAGTCGGACGCCTCGCTCTGTGCGTTGGGACACAGAGGGACGGCCGTCACAATTGCGCCAAGCGCATCTAACCTCTGCCAAATAGCGCCTCCTTATGGCATACCCCCCCATGCCATATATAATGCGGCGATGTCACATACCATTCGCGAAAAACACAAGTTGTTGATCCGGGTCCGACGCCTGCGTGGACAGGTCGACGCCGTTGAAAGGGCGCTGGAAGAGGAAACGGGCTGCGACAAGGTCATGCACCTGATAGCGGGCGTCAAAGGCGCGACCTCGAGTCTGATGGCCGCGGTCATGGAAGATCACGTGCGTGAACACTTCGTCGAGACTAAGCACCGATCCTCAGGCTCGTTGGCAGAGGCCGCTGAGCAACTGATCGACGTCGTTCACGCGTACATCAAATGACACGATCCATCAGCGAGCGCAGCATGCAAAAAGCTTTTTTCCCGCACCACCACGTGTTTCTCGCCGCCGATCATGAGCGCAGCGAGCGCAAGACTTGGGCTGTCATCATCTTGTGCGGCCTGATGATGGCGGGCGAGATCATCGGCGGAATTCTCTTTGGTTCGATTGCTTTGGTGGCGGACGGCCTGCACATGAGCACCCATGCGGGCGCGTTGTTGCTCGCCGCGCTCGCCTACAGCTACGCGAGAAAGCACGCACGCGACGGCCGATTCACCTTCGGCACGGGCAAGCTCGGGGATCTGGCAGGGTTCATGAGCGCCATCGTGCTCGCGATGATCGCGATCTTGATCGGCTATGAGTCGGTGACCCGCGTGTTCCAGCCAGTACCGATTCATTTCGCCGAAGCCATTCCGATCGCCTGTCTAGGCCTTGCGGTCAATGTCATAAGCGCGTGGCTCCTGAGCGGCGCAGGCCATCATCACCACGGACATGACGCGCTGGGCCACGGGGAGCATGGCCGTGGCGATCACGACCACGGCACCGAAAAACGCCTTATCGCGGCCGCTGGCGGCGCACTGCTGCTCGAAATTTACGAACGCGGCGTTCCGCCGCGGTTTCGGCTGCAGGGCGAGAACTCTCGCGTGCCTGCCGACACCATGATTGAAACGCTGCGGCCTGACGGCAGCCGCCAACTATTTCAACTGCACGACCGCGGCGGGTACCTCGAGTCTGCGCAGGAGATTCCCGAGCCGCATGAGTTCATTGCTCAAATTCACCTAGCCGGCGGCGGCGATCATCAAGTGGCTTTCGAAGAGCATCACCATGGCCATGCGGGCGCTCATCGCGACAACAACATGCGCGCCGCCGTCATCCATGTTCTGGCGGATGCGGCGGTCTCAATGCTGGTGATCATCGGACTCGTTCTCGCCAAGGCATTTGGCTGGCTGTGGATGGACCCGTTGGCCGGCATGATCGGCGCCTGCGTGATTGCAAGCTGGTCCTATGGACTCATCCGCGATACCGCCGCGATTCTCCTAGACATGAATCCGGACCGCGAGCTCACCGATAAGCTGCGGCAGGCGATAGAAGTGGAAGGCGATCGGCTCGAGGATCTGCACTTGTGGCGCGTGGGACCCGGGCATCTCGCGGCGATTCTTTGCGTGGCGACCCTCCATCATCGCGACTCGACCTATTATCGCCAGCGTCTCGAGCGCTTCACGATTCTTTCCCACCTCACCGTCGAGGTCATTCCGCTTCAAGCTTCCTAGCACTAAACACTGCTGGCTACCCGCGCTGCGCTCACCTAAATCGATTTCGACAGCCCGACGAAGAACCCGCGCCGTGGTCCAAACTGCGGTGCACCCACGCCAACGCCCGTGCCGTTCCTGATCTCGTAGATCTTGTCGAATGCGTTGATCACGTCGAAACGTGCGGTAAGCGTGCCAGCTTCGGGAACGTTAAACACGTGACTTACACCCAAGTTGACCTGCGTGTACGAGGGTAAGTGCGCGCCGTTGGGAATAACGCTGCCGCCAGGCAAAATTTCGCTGGCGCGAAGTCCGGAGCCCACCAAAAAATCGCCGCTGAAACGGGTATCTCGCCAAACGTAAGAGGCTCCGCCGGATGCGGTGAACTGCTGCTCGTGGTCCAGATGAATGTAATGGTCGGTCACATAGGCGATGGCGAGGGGCGAGAAGTTGAACTGCGATGAACTGAAGGTCTTGCCTTTGGCGCTCTGGCCTGCGAGGTTCAGGTAGGCGCTGAACGGGTCCCGCACATAATTGGCTGTCAACTCCGCTCCGTACTGCTTGCCATGCGCGTAATTGAACGGCGTCAAGATGATGGGAGCTCCGAACTGGCCTTCATCTACCAAGGCGTTAGATTGCTTGTAGTAAGTATCGAGGCCCACCGTGATCTCACGCGTGATCGTCTGCTGCACGCCCAGATCATAGTAGTTGGCCCGTTCGGCTTGGGGAGTATCGGAGGTGGGGACCGCAGGCGCAGCAGTGGAATTCAGGAATTTGCTGACGGTCTCACTGCCCACCAATTCAAAGGGCGGCGGAGAAATATACCGCGAATAGCCGCCATGCACGATGGTGTCTGGCAGCGCCTGCCACACCACATTGAGGCGTGGGCTTAACTGCTGAGCACTCGTGAACGCGGTGAAACGATCATACCGCAGGCCGTAATTTACAGTCACGGCCGGCAGCATTTTCCACTCGTCCTGCAAATACACGCTCGCAATCCATTCGGTCTTGCCGGAGTTATCCTCGATGGTCAATGGCGTAACGCTGGTCTGATTGCCATTGGCGTCGAGCGCAATCACTTGAGAGCTCGCCAGGCTTTTGGAGTGATCGCTCTGCACAAAGAGGCCGGCGCGCACCGTATGAGTATCGGAGGATTTATAGGCGGCATCCGATTGCACCGCATAAGCCACGTTTTGCTTATAGGCATTTTGGGCGATGCCGTTGTAAAGCAAATCGCCCTCGGAATCGGGCGTAAAGCTTAAGCTTGAATAGCGCGCAGTCGCAGAGGTCTGCAAATCCCAGGGCCCTTGCGAATGCTGCCAGCTTAAGATCGCAAAGTGATTCAGTTCGCGCTGATGCTCGTCAAGATTCTCGCTGGGGAAGGTTGTCTGGCCATTTACCGTCAGTGGCGAACCATCCGCGTTGGTTAAGCCGGGCTGATGCCCGCTGCGATTGGGAATCTGAAATTTTCCTGTCGAAGTGCTCAGCACCAAGCTCAACCGATTGTTCTCATCCAAAATGTCCTCGAAATACTCGAACCCGTGATATTGGGTGGTGTGATCGTGGATGGGGTTGGATCGGCCGTCAGGCGATTCGATACCCAGATCATTGCGCAAAAAATCCGCTGAGACGAAGTAATTGATATTGCCGAGAGAGCCGCCATAGTTGATGCTCGGCAGCACCTCTCCGTGGCTGCCGGCGTAAACGGATATGGCACCCCCCGGATCGATGATTCCGCTCTTCGTCTTCAAATCGATGATGCCCGCCGTGCGCAAGCCATACTCCGCGGGTAGAGCGCCGGTAACCAGCGTCACCGAAGAGATGAGCCTGGGGTCCAACGACTGGCCGAAGACGCTGATGCCCTCGGGCAGAATGATGCCATTCAATCGATACTGCAGACCGTTATGTTCGCCGCGCACATGGAACTGACCGAAGGAGTCTTGCGCCACATCGGGCGCCTGCATGATGACTTGATTGAGCAGCTGGTTATCCCCGCCCGGTGCCGCGTTGATGGCGGCTTGATCCATGACATACGTCGAGGCGCCCGTTTGGGTCTGAATATTCGCGCGGCCTTCATTCAAGCGCTGGGCGATCACCACGATTTCCTCGACGCTGGGCGCGGCTTCGGCAACGCCGGCCGGATCGGGGGAATCGGCGAAACCCGCGCCATTGGCGGCTAAGAGTGCAAACCCTGCGGCAACACGGTATTGCATCGCGACGGGTAGAAATCTGGACATGGAAACCACTCCGCAAAAACCTAAAGTTCATTGAAAACCGCTGCCTATGCCTCGGGCGGCTCAAAATCACATACAGCTTTTAAGTTTTAGACTGGAGGGCCGCGGTTGCGCGGCCGAGGAACGGCTATGTCGAGGGCCGCATATATCGGCTCAGTGCCGACTTCGAAGGCTGCTCGAATCAGTGAGGACACGCAGAAGGAATGGCTGAAGGCCGGCGCGACCACTTGAGCAAACGCCGGACACTGAGCGCAAGATGAGTCGAGGACGTTAGAGGAAACATCGATGGCACTGCTGCCACGGGAGACGTGGCTGAGTTCGTGAACCACGGCACCGTGCTGAGCCATGATCAGCAGCAGCAAAAGCCCAAGCAGTTTAACCACGTGCTTCATGCGAATCTGTTAAGACAACCGCCAGCGAATAAGTTCTGCACGCTACCAGAATATCAAGGCCTTCGCAGCAAATCCGCTCCAAGCGGGGGCGCGTGCACCTATGCGCCACTGCCGAGCGGCCGAACCCCTGTAAGGAATGCCCGCATTAAGCAGCCGCCGGGGTGCGGTATGTTGCGATCCGAATGATCTGACCCCATAAGCCGCACGCTCGGCTGGCGCCACCAGATCCTTGGCGGGGGAAATCCCGCCGAGGGCGACCGCACATCGCGCCATTTGCATTTTCGCCCCACGGCCGATTTCGCACACGGGTCTGCAAGAGCAGCTGTGCTGCCCCGCCTGTACCTTCGATGCCACGGGTGCCGCAGCACCTGGTATACCGTGGAGGCGAGGTGATGACATGCGATGTTCGGGGAGCGGAAGACTGTGCGTGTCACTCGACCGCATCGAGCAGCAGCAGGCGCACCTTTTCCAAATCGCGACGCACCGTTCGGTCGGTCACGCCGAGGCATGCGGCGATCTCGTCGTTGTCGAGGGCCGCGAAGTAACGCATTTCAACCACACTGACCAGTCGCTCATCCACCGCGGCCAGCTCATTCAACAAGTCATTGACCCGAATAATTTCATCGGCGGGAGATTCGATCGACTCGGCTAGATTGGTGTCCAAAGTAACGTGTACGCTCCCGCCCCCTCGGCGCTGCGCCTGCGCATGCCGTACATAGTCCACCACCACCGATCTCATCACGTGCGCCGCATAGGCGAGGAATTGTTTGTGGTCTTGGACCGCAATGCTGCCGGCCTTGGCAAATCGCAAATAGGATTCATGCACCAGCGAGGTGGTATCGAGCACCACGGCGTTGGGAGAACCGCGGACCCGTCGATGCGCAAGCGCGCGCAATTCTGGATAGAGAATGGCAAAGAGCTGGTCGATTGCGGCGCGATCTCCAGCGGTGGCCGCCGCTAATATCTGAGCCACATCTGCGGCCTTGCCGGTTTCCATCGTGCCCATCCCCTGCCAAGCCCAACGAAAGAATATAACGCAGAGTACGCCACGCGCACCACGTCGCGACATGGAAAGACGATCGGTAGAGGAACCGTTCTCGGGTTTTGACTAATATTGTCAAATAATCAAATCACATAAGACACGGGGGAGCGCAGTTGGTTTGGGCAGACTGCCGGTGGCGCGCAGTCTCACATTCGCAGCACGGTCCTCCTCGAGCACCGCGTAAAGGCTTCTCGCCAATCAGAAAAACCAGTCTACAGCGCCCTACAAAAGCCGTGCTAGCCGTCGCGGCGTTCGCGGGACTCGTCGCGGCGTTCGGAAGGCCCGCCGCGATGTTCAGAGGCCTCCTTGCGCACGAACATCAACCCGCGTGCGCTACGCAAGCCCGTGACGATAGGATTAACTACGCCAGTGTCGAGGCCCAGTGTGCCGACCATGCCGTAGGTATCCGAGGCCGAATAGGCTTGCCCGGTGGAAAAGCCCAAATCATTTCGTGTGATTTTATATATGCCGCCGGGACCGCCGGCAGCGCCGACGTCCGTCACCAGCAGGTAATCCGAATCGGCCCGCGCATAGTACGTATCGTCGATGGTGATCGTTTTGTCAGTCGCGGTGCTCACTGGCGATGTAATGGGCATGTAGGCGGCTGTCTGTTCCGGAGTACCCACATGCTTGACGAAGATGAGTTCGGAATCCGCTTGGCTCACGAATACGATATCGCCGTTGAGGTCCGTGGTCATGGAGTCCGGATCGGTCAGATTGAGCTGATTGATCGCGCCGGTGGTGATATTCATGGCCGATGCATTGCCCATGAGCACCGTCTCCAAAATAACCTTATTCATCCATAGTCGCGCTCGCACCAACGCGGGGAAAACGTTATTGCCTTGTGCATCGAGGTTGGGATTCGAGGCGGTGAGATACACCACACCGCCACAAACCACGATGTCGTCGTACCCGCCGCCATGGGGAGCGGGGGGAAACTGATACGTCGTTTGGGTCCCCGAGTCGAGGTCGATCAGGACAACGTTCGGATTGGCATCCTCGTTTTGCACGGCCCACAAGTCATTCTCACCCACCACCCGTAGTCCGTCGTTGTGACCCTTTACGCTAAAGGAGCGCTTGACTGCCCCGTGCGAATCGAATTAGACGATCGTGCTCGATTTGTCGTCCGAACCGTCCTTGGCAACGTGGTTTTGATAGCCGACGATTACATCGCCTTTCCAAGTAATAATGGAATCGGGCTGCGAGGTTTGGGGCGGATTGACCGCAAAGACGCTGACCGCATAAGGCGGCGATGCCGTCACCTGGGCGCGGGCAAGGGAAGGCAGCCCAACGGCGATGGCGCTGACGGCGAGAGCGGATAATGCCACGGCGCCGGAACGCGTTTTCAGTTGCAGGTGTTGCATGGAGGTTACTCAATTGAGATGTAGTACCGCACAGGGTACCCACCGTTTCATGACACCTTAATGACCGCACCTCGCGGTTCAGCGCATTCGTTCGATGAGTGCGATGTTTGAAGTTTCCTGCACGAGTTCGAAGATAATTTCTTGGCCGTCCGGGGAGACATCGAAATCGGCAATTGCGAAATTGCCGGGGAGTTCAGTGAGCTGACGTTCGGCACCGGATCTGGGGTTCCACAGCACGAAGTTCTTGTGACCGATCTCGCCGCGCAGAATGACCAGCGATGCTGAATTGCGCGAAAACGCAACGTGACGTGCGCCGCGGGTCAAGATCAGCGACGGCATTGCATAAGGCCTGCCATCCGGACCCAGCGCCCGCAGCGGGAAAGTCGTGCCTACGTCCGCGCCCGAATAGAACAGGTAGTTCCCGTCGCTCGACCAGACCGGATTGAGAGAATATTCCGATGCCATCGGCTGCGGCGGCTTGCCATCGAGGAAGATTCTCGCAAGACGCGGCTCGCCATTGCGAACGATGGCGCTGATGAGCGACTGCGAGTCGGGACTCCAAGCCAATTCGCCGCGCATTACCAAATTATCGGCAATCACTCTCGCGTTCGCGCCGTCGCTGTCGATGACATACAACTTCGTCGAGTCGCTTTGCTCGACCGAAAACGCGATGTGCCCCCCGTCGGGCGCGATGGCCGGCGCCCCAATGCGGGTGGCTTCCCGGTCTTGCCAGAGGTCCTTGTCCGTACCATTCTTAAGCTTCCTGATTTCTGTACGCCCGCCACCGCTCGACACATACACCACGTAATCCGGGCCGAAACGCGGTGTATGGGCGGCGCTCTGCACGCCGAGTGTGACAGGCATGGCCGCGCCTTGCGGCGGCCCGGCGTCGCTGACCCTCACGCGCCACAACGCAGAATGAGAATTGGCGAGCGTTGCGACCAGATGCATCCCATTCGCGCTTGCGGCAAGGGATACGTATCTCTCCAAGCCCATGCTGACGCGGTGGGTGCGTCTTTGCCTCATGTCCATCGCGTTTAACCAAGGCCCCGACCCATCGGCATCGATGGCCAGATATAAAAGCGTATGCGGACCGATCAATACGGGGTAGCTGACTTCGGCATCGTGAAAGGTGATGCGCTCTAATCCCTCTCCGGTCGGCCGCAGACGCCAGACGTCCCAGTGCGCTGGGGGATCGCCGCGTACGAAGTAGATGAACTGACCGTCGGGAGACCAAGTCGGAAAGTGGCAGTGCACGCCGGGCTCGGCGACGTAAATCTGATGTGCGGCTGCCCCCGCCTCTGCGGTACGCACGAAAAGCGGATCTCCGGGAGCCGTGGTGTGGAACACCAAGCGGGTTCCGTCCGCGGACCAATCGAACTCCGCAGCTTCCGGCATGTAAACCCCGAGCGGCCCGCCGGCGATCGGCGCGGCCACCAATTTGAAGTCTTGCGGCCGGGCGCCTTCCGCGCTGCGTGTCCAAATGGACACCACCGATCCGTCCGGAGAGAAAGCAAGGGAGCGGATCGAGGGATTGGTCAGCTGCGGAAAACGTCCCTCGGTGAGATTGCGGAACTGGTTGCTGCCTGTTTTTGTCAACCAGGCGTCCATATGACCGCCGCGGTCGGCGAGAAACGCCACCCATTGTCCGTCGCGAGAGATCGCGGCCGCCCGCTCGGTGCCGAAATCCGTGAGGCGGGTGATCTTGGCTTCCGCCAGCGGATTGCGCCAGAATAAACCGGCTTGCCGCACATACCAGGCGATGAGGGCGAACGCCAGCAACAAGACCGTCGCCCACGACATAAGCCGTACCATCCTCCCGAATCGCCTCCGCATGGACGTAGGCTCGGACCCAGGCGCAGTCGCCCCGAGTATGGGCTCGCCATCATCCGCCAGCCCCGTGCGGCGGCTGGCCCACCACGCGTCGAGTTCGCTCCTATAGGCGTAAACCGAACCCTGCTTCGCGTGCTGATGCCGGTGCACGGGCATCGCCTCGCGTCGCTCCCAGCGCTGTACGGTAGTGACGTCGCGCTTTAAATAGGCTGCGATTCGCTTCCACGAATCGAGGCGATCGTCCTCCGAATGACCGGTGTTCGCGCCCGCGCTGCCCGTTTGATTGCCGTTCATGGCTGCCTAATCGCCACTTTTTTGTGTGTCCTTAGGATAGTGCACGGGTGGGGCACGCACGGCAAGGCACGGTATTGCGCGGCGTGGCGCGATAATCGCCAGCTGCCATGCAATGCTGTTTGCGCGCAGCCAAGTTCGACCGGATTCTGTCCCGACGGCAAAAGTCTGCCGCACATGGGAGGGTGATGTATGAAGTATTCAACTTTGGCTATCAAATTGACGGCGGCGAGTTGTTTTGTGGCGCTGGGTGCGGCGGCGGTCCTGTACGATTCGGGTGCGGCGCTCGCCACTCCCGCAACTTCCACATTCGTCAGCACGATTTTAGGAAAAGCGTTCTTCGAACAAATCAAGGTCAATACGGGTGCGCACGGCCACGATCGCGCGTTGGATAAATCAAAGGAGGACGAGCCGGGCAACCTGGTGAAGATTCTGGCGAAAGATCCGTCCGACGTGTACGTCGTTCAAAACACGGTCGCGCCGAATGGCAACAGCGGTTGGCATAGCCACCCGGGTCCGAGCGTGGTAATGGTGAAAAGCGGCGTTGCATCCGTCTATCAGGGCGACGATCCCTCATGTGCACCCCTGCAATATCCCGCCGGCACGGGGTTCATCGATGAAGGAGGAGCGCATGTGCACCTGGTGCGCAATGCCGGTTCACAGCCCCTGGTGACGGTGGCATTCCAGATCATTCCCGCCGGTGCCGCGCGACGCATTGATGAGCCCAATCCGGGATTCTGCCCGTTCTAAGCCCATGAAAACGCCGGGGAGTTGCTCGCAAGATCGTGCCGCGGGCGCTCCCCTGCCCGGAATTACAACCATAAGGGCCACCCTAGCTCCCCAACGTCTGGTTCCCGGTCCAATAGCTGCATACGGGGAAAGCCGACTTACCTATATTCGAATAGGCTGGAGCTTCGTCACCCCGGCAGTCCGATGGCAATGCGCCTATTGGCGAGACGTCGGTCGTATATCTGATATTCGAAGTACGTTGGCCCCCGTGCTATGGGTGTTGCGTGCAACGGAAATGGAGCTTCGGCTAAAATGAGTCGATGGAAGCGTTTGCGCACCTATCGATTCTCATTTCGATCATCCTGGGATTGGGCATTGCCGAACTGCTAAGCGGCTTCGCGCGGACGATCGAAAAGCGCGGCGCCGCGCGAATTTACCCACCGCCCGTAGTATGGGCTTTTCTACTGCTGTTGACTCACGTGCAGACCTGGTGGTCGATTTTTGGACTGCGCTCGCATCTGGATTGGACGTTCTTCCAATTCTCCGTGGTGCTGCTGCAGCCTATTGTGCTTTACATGCTTTCCGCCCTGGCCCTGCCTCGCAGCTCCGCGGAATTGGATCTGCACGCGAACTATTTTGCGCATCGACAGTGGTTTTTCGCGCTATTCGCCTCGTTGCTGGCTGTCAGCATCGGCAAAGATCTCGCTCTATCGGGCAGTTTGCCTTCGACGATGAACCTGGCGTTTCATGCGGCGCTGTTCTGCCTGGCTGGTGTAGGCTTTATATTTGCAGCGGATCGCGTGCACCGCTGGCTCGCCTACACGGCGGCGGCCCTGATCGGCGCATACATAGCCTTATTGTTCGCAAGGCTCAATTGAGGGACTGTGCTTCGCCCCTAGCCGAGCGGAAGGCGCAGGATGAACGTGGTGCCCGCGCCCGGCTTGCTCTCTACGGCGATCGAGCCGCCGTGCGTGTTGACGATGACATCATGCGCGATCGCAAGACCTTGGCCCGTGCCCTTGCCCACAGGCTTGGTTGTGAAGAACGGGTCGAATATCCGATCACGAATTTCAGCAGGAATTCCGCAGCCGCTGTCTTTGATGCGAATTTCCGCCCCACTTTCCAGGCGCTGCGTGGTGATCGAAATGGCACCCAAACCGGCCCTCTGGTGGCCCGCCGGGTCGGCGATTGCATGGGCCGCGTTGACGATCATGTTGAGAATAACCTGGTTGAACGCTCCCGGCATCACAGGAACTGCGGGCAGCTCAGCATCGAATATCGTTGTCAGCTCCGCGACGTACTTATTCGTTGCTCGCGACGATAATGGTGCTCTATTGATGTCGACCAGCGTCCGGTCCACGGCCGGGTGAGAAAATTCCTTCATGGCGCCGACGATTTTCTTGATCCGGCCGATGCCCTCCACCAACTGTTCTATCGCACGCGGCACTTCGACCCGCAGATATGCGGCATCCAGCGACTGCAGCGCACCCTTGAGGTCGGCCACCGACAAGGTGCCATCCGTGCTGCCCGCAATCATCGATGAGACTTGATCTATGAAAATAAAGATGTCCGCGACGGCGTCTTTGAGAAAACCGACGTTGTTGCCGATGAATTGCGTCGGCGTATTGATCTCGTGCGCAATCCCTGCGGACAGCTGTCCGATGGATTCGAGTTTTTGCGCCTGGGCCAATTCAGCTTCAAGCTGCTTTTCCTTGGTGATGTCGAGACTCACGCCCAAAACACGGCTTGAGTCCGTTTGGCCCGATTGCACGGCAACGTAGCTGCGTATCTGTTTGACTTTATTATCAGCCGTGAGCAGGCGGCTGTCGATGTGATCGCCGGCGCCGCGCGAAGTCCTGATGAACTCGAGAAACTCTTCTCTGTCGCCTGCGTGCAGCAGATCAATGAATTCCATCGCATCCGTGATTGTTTCTTCTCTGATCAGGAACATATAAGTCTTGAATCCCCGGACATCGCGGGAATTCTTGGGCTTGAGAATGGCTGCGACGGTTGAACCCTAGACGTGCCGCTCGCGTATTGGCCGGCCGCCGGTGACCGCCGACTGAACGGAGCCGGGATCCTTTGAATCGCTTCCTGGTAATACAAAGGTGCATCCCCCTAATGGGTGGGCTCGTATGCCGGGATTGCCGCACTGCCGGCGATGCGACGAGCGACTCTAGAGACGCCGCAGCCTGAGGTAATTCAGCTACGACGTGGCGGGCGAGCAGTCGAGTCACGCCGCCACGAAAAACCTTCGGTTGCTTGCGATCTGATCATTGGGCAGCAGTCCAACGGCATTGGAAGCATAAAAGGACATCCACGCATCAACACCGTTGCCGGTCATCGCGGCCCTGCGTTCGCCTTGCGCACGGCTCGCTGAGCGGCGGCGAACATGAGCGCATGCGCTCTGCGGCATGGCGCACTGCATCGGCACAGCGGCCATGACTGCGAGGATCAACGCCGGGAATTTCTTCATCGTCTGTTCCTTGCATAGAGGTGCCCCATCAACAGTAAGGTTCCACCGCGTGGCTACCAGTGCACGCGCTGCGCATTTGCGCACGCGCAAAGTGTTGACCGCACTGCACAGGGGCCGGCGATTCGTCCTGCCCTGAAGCGGCATCATCACATCGCCGGCTGGCTTCTTCACATAGTTCCGCCGTTGATTTTCACTGACGCTATCTTCATCTCAATTGCAGCGGGGATGCACAGAAGTGGTTCTGCACAACGTCCAAGCTGCGGAAATCTTACGGCGAGAAGGCAATGTTTAGGTTCAAACAGTTCGCCGTCAAAGAAATTTTTTTCAAATGCTTCGCACTCATCGCGGCTGTAATCGCCGTAAGCGATCCCGCCTTCCCGCAGCAGACACCGGCCGCGGCACCCACGCCGGACTTGCAAGAAATTATCGTAACCGGCTCACGCATCGCTGCACCGAACGAGGTGAGCACCAGCCCGATCGAGGTTCTGTCCTCCAAGTACATCGAGGTTTCGGGCAAGACCGACCTCGCCGACCTGCTCACGCAGTTGCCGCAGAATTTCAACAATGCGTTGGGACAGGACCTGGGCAACGGCACCAGCGGATTGACCACCGCCGGTGGCGTGTCCACTGCGGATCTGCGCGGCTTGGGTCCCAACCGAACGCTGGTACTGGTCGATGGCCGGCGCCTCGGTCAGGGGTCTCCGTATACCTTTATCTAATCCCCGGCACCGGACTTGGACCAGATTCCGGCGGGTCTCGTCGAACGCGTCGAAGTGGTGACCGGGGGTGCATCCGCGGCATACGGTTCCGATGCCATCGCCGGTGTCGTCAACTTCATCATGAAGAAAAATTTCGAGGGGATTCGCATCGACGACCAGTACGATGAGAACTGGCACGATAACAACGACACGTTCGTCGAAAACCTGGTGCGCAAATTCAACAATACCAACCCGCCGACCGGTACGATCAAGGACGGTCGTCAGCGCTATGTCGATGTGCTGATGGGCACCAATTTTTCGGACGGTAAGGGCAACATCACCGCCTTCTTGAGTTGCCGGCACGCCGATCCGGTGGCGAGCAGCGACCGCGATTTCGGTAGCTGCGAGCTGAACCCTGTGCAGGACGCCGCGAAAGATGTGACCGGCACCGTGTGCGGAGGATCCTCGCAGTCGAATTCCTTCCGCCCCACGAGCGGGCCCAACAAGGGCGTCACCAACAGCGTGTTCGGAACCAGCTTCGTGCCGCGCGGCTCGGTGCTGACCACGCCGCCCGCGAGTTTCAATTCTCAGCCCTACATCTACATGACGCGCGAAGACGATCGCTACAACGCCGCCGTCATGGCGCACACGGTGGTCAACGACTACCTGCAACCGTATGCCGAGTTCTATTTCATGGACGATAAGACTCATCAGCAGATCGCGCCTGCGGCCTTGTTCAAAGGCGCCAATCCGCTGGATTCATTGACCGGCAATTACAACGTCAATTGCAACAACCCGCTCTTGAGCGCGCAGCAGCAGTCCATCCTTTGCTCGCCGGCGCAAATAGCCGCCGCCATTGCCGCACCCAGTGCGGGCTGCACGATTAGCGGGGGAGCACTGTCCGCGAACTGTACCAAGGTTGAAATCGGGCGGCGCAACATCGAGGGCGGCGGACGTTTTTCGGACTTCGAGCACCAAAATTACCGGGCGGTTTTCGGCAGCAAGGGCGACTTCGCGGAGGCCTGGAGCTATGACCTGTACGGCCAGTACTACTACACTACGTTCTTCAACTCGAATCAAAAATATCTGAATTTCGCCAACATCGACAACGCCTTGCAGGTGTCGGGAACCAAGGCCGCGCCGACTTGCGTCAGCGGTCCTCCTTGCGTGCCGTACAACATCTGGTCAGACGGCGGCGTCACCCAGCAACAGCTCAATTATCTGTATCTGTCGGGCACCGGTCAGGGTACCTCGACCCTGCGCACGCTGCATGCGGAGGTTACCGGACACCTCGGCAAATACGGGATCACCTCGCCGTTGGCGAGCGATGGCTTGGGCATCAACGTGGGCTACGAACATCGCAATGACCACGAATTCTTCCAACCTAATTCGGCCGAACAGAGCGGCTTGTTATCGGGATTTGGCAGCGCCGCGGTGCCGATCGACAACAGCGTCACGGTGGGCGAGGAATTCGCAGAGCTGCGTGCGCCCCTCGTGCAGGATAAGCCCTTTGCAAAGGAGGTGCTGTTCGATACCGGATTCAGACATTCGGATTATGCGTACGCCGGCGCCCCATCGACCATCACCAATACCTATAAATTCGAAGTGCAGTACGCGCCTATCGCCGATTACCGCCTGCGTGCTTGGTACGACAAGGCGATCCGCGCGCCAAGCGTAATCGAACTGTACAACCCCCAACTCGTCGGGCTGATCCAATTCGGCAACGACCCCTGCGCTCCCACTCTGAGCGGCACGGGCGCCGTGGTGCCGGCGCAGTTTACGCCTGCGCAATGCCAGCGGCAGGGAGCAACGGCGGCACAGTACGGCAACGGCGGTACCAGCAATACCATTCCGCAAGGTGCTGCCGGCCAGCTGTCGCAACTGACGGGCGGCAATCCGCTGTTGAAGCCCGAGCAAGGCGAAACCTACACGATCGGCGTGAACTTTGCGCCGGCGCAGATCCCGCACTTCACCGGCAGCATCGACTATTATCACATTGCCGTGAAGGGTTTGGTCGGAACCATTCCCGCGTCACTCATTTTGAACAATTGCGCCGCCACGGGCGATCCCATCTACTGCAACCAAGTCGTGCGCAACCCGAACACGGGCAGCTTGACCGGCGCCACTATCTCAGGCGGCGGATACATCGTGCAGACCAACGTCAATGTGGGCGCAGTGGTGGTCAGCGGCATCGATGTGCAGTCCGCCTACAGGATGGATTTGCCGCCAAGCTCCGGTTCTCTTAACTGGGAACTGAACGGCGCCTACCTGCAGCACTCCAGACAGACGCCGCTGCCGGGGGCCCACACCTATGATTGCGCCGGGCTGTTCGGCAAGACTTGCCAAACCATCAATCCGCGCTGGCACCATATTTTCCGCACGACCTGGGACACACCTTGGAACGTGTCCGCCTCGGGCGACGTGGCGCTTCATCGGCAAGGTCTCGCAAGATAACGACTCCGGCGATCCGGCATTTCATTTCGCCTCCTGGGGCGGGTATGACTTCTTCAATGCCAGCATTGCGTCCTACAACTATTTAGATTTACAGGCGACATGGAACGTCAATTCCGTCCTCCAGGTGCGGGCCGGGGCCAACAATGTGTTGGACAAGGATCCGCCCTTGGTCAGCTCGTTCATTGTGTCGGGTGGGCAGGCAAACACCTACGACATCTACGATCTGTTTGGGCGGCAGCTGTTCATCGCCTTTAGCGCGAAATTCTAGACGCACGCCTCGCGCTCCGCGACTCCTCGGCCCCTCCTTAGAGGCCGCTTTTTTCCCTACACGCGGGCATCGCCGCTCGTCTCGTGTTCATTCACTGCTGCATGATGTAATGTCGCTCGCAATGCAGCGAAGCGAGTTTTTCTTTTTTGGGGCGCCGGCCGGCGGGCTGACGAACTCGCTCGCCCTTTGCAGATCCGCTCGCGTCGTGGCGCCGCAGAACAGGAAATCGGTTCCGGCAAGAACCGGCGCCACATTTCCCGCGGCCCCTCGCGCGCAGGCTGCGTGAGGATGCCACGATCAAAAATCCAATCCCCACTCGAGCCCGAGCCCGGCAAAAGCAATGTTGTAGGGCCGAGTAAGCCGCGGCTCTTCGAGGTACTCGGTCCGGGTCTCATTACCGGCGCTGCGGATGATGATCCCAGCGGCATTGCCACGTATGCCCAAGCCGGCGCTCAGTTCGGCTATCAACTGAGCTGGACCCTCGTGCTGACCTATCCGTTGATGGTATCGATCCAGGCCATCAGCGCCCGTATCGGCCGCACCACGGGCCGAGGCATCGCCGCCAACCTGCTGCGCGCGTATCCGAGCTGGCTGGTGCACGTTACCGTCGTGATGCTGTTCGTTGCGAATATCTGCAACATTGGAGCCGATCTTGGGGCCATGGCGGAAGCCAGCCGGCTGCTGATGCCGGCGATCCCGGTTTGGCTCTACCTGCTTGCCTTTAGCGCGGTGTGCGCGGCGGGGCAGATTTTCTTGCACCACACGCGGTACGTGTCGGTTCTTAAATGGCTCACCTTATCGCTGCTCGCATATTTTGCGACGCTGATGGTCGTGCATGTGCCGTGGGCGGAGTTCCTCAAGGGGCTAATCCTGCCGCAGCTTTCCGCCGGTCGAGAGTTTTGGCTAACCGTCGTCGCGGTGCTTGGGACGACCATCAGTCCGTATCTTTTTTTTTGGCAAGCGGCTCAAGAAGTCGAGGATACAAAAACCGTACCCATTCGCGAACCGCTGCTGCGTCGCCCCTCCCAGGGGCCTAACGCGCTCGCTCGTATCAGACTCGATACGCTCATCGGAATGGGCTTGTCGAATTTAGTCGCACTAGCGATTCTCGGTACTGCCGCGGCCACGTTGCATGTCAATGGCATCACCGAAATCTCGAGTGCGGCACAAGCTGCGGAAGCTTTGCGGCCCATTGCAGGACCTTTTGCCTCGGCGCTGTTCGCGCTCGGTATTGTCGGTACGGGCCTCTTGTCAGTACCCGTGCTGGCGGGCTCGGCCGCCTATGCCCTGGGCGAAGCCCGGCGTTGGCCGGTGGGCCTATCGCACGACCCTCATAAAGCGAAAGCCTTTTATGGCGCCATCGCTGCGGCCACGCTGGTCGGTGCCGCGATCAACATTTTCAAGATAAGCCCTGTGAAAGCCTTGATATGGGCCGCAGCCTTGAATGCCATCGTCGCAGGCCCCGTGATGGTGCTGGTGATGAAACTCGCCACGAACAAGGCAATCATGGGTCAATTTAAAATCTCTGGGCGATTGGCAGTATTTGGTTGGCTCGCCACCGGCCTCATGGTGCTCACATCCCTGGCCTTTCTGATCTCGCTTGCGGGCTCTTCGTAGCCCTGCGTGCCGACCTACTGCGATGATCGGCGTCCCGAGAACCGCCTCATGGGCAACACCTTAAGGATAGCCTCGCGATAGGAGCCGCTCGACTGTAGGCAGGCACCTGAGGATAACGTGAAGGCAAAGCTGCCGCGGCCGACCGACTCCACATGCAGTACCGCGCGGATGTTCACCAGCAACGAACGCTCGATTTGCACGAACCCCAGGCCGGCCAATTCAACGGACAACCGTTTGATGGTATCCCGGCTGATGTACTTGGCGTTTCGCGTCCGCAGCGTGACATAGTTGCCGTCAGACTCGATGTAATCGAGGGTCTGAGCGATCAACGGATAAAATCGATGTTCGCGCTCGCCGATCAGCAGCTTTGTTGAGGCCGTGGGCATCCCCGCGATCTCTTCGGGCGGTTGCGCTGCGCGCGAGGCGGGCGCTCGCGGGGGCACGGCGGACTTTCGATCGGCCATTTTGATTGCCGCGACGCCGGATTCGTCCTCTGCGGCCACCTCGACACGATCGCGGTATTCGCAAAGCCGAATTAGGGCGGACCGAGCCAGGGGCCCATCATTAACTCTCAGGAGCTTCAAGGATTTCTCGCGTGGATCTGGGTCATGCCATATGAAAACCCAAGCCTTCTTCAACCATAAGCACCCAGGCATCGAGTTCGTCCCCGGGCTCGACGATTCCGTCCCAAAAGGGTTGTTTCCGCAGTCGAATTTGGCATATACAGATGCCAGCCACGCGCAAGCAGACTACGTCCAAAGCTCGGTTATAAGCGTATCGGTTATAAGCGTATAGACAAGATCAGGCTTCTCGGCACTTTTGCAGTGCGAAATCTAAAGGACAACGTGATGCTCTCGATTCTGATGCTCGCCGCGATCGGCGTGCTCATCAGCGCATCGATGAGCACATTGATGTTACTGACCGCAATGGAGCGGGAACCACCGCTACGGCAACAACCAGTGCAGCTTGCCTCCTTACAAGACGAGAACCGCGAAACTCCAACAATCGAGCGGTCAGTCGGGACAAACCGAATCTGCGACGGTAAATCCGCTGGGTCGATTCGGTTGCTGCTATAAGCACCGCCCTACTGGCGATGAAAGGATTTTCACCGGTTATTCAAAGCGGGCCGCCTTTCATTCCGGTTTGTCGTACTCGAAACCCTGTTTGTCTTTCTTCGAGGACCCAAAGGAATAAACCAAGCCGAAGTAGATTATCCGTCCCCGAGTCATGCGCTGGTATTCCTGGGAGAATGTCGGTGTGTTCGCAAATCGTCGATAACGCTGGCCGTTGAAAATGTCCGACATCGTCACCACGGCGCTCAAATCCGTTTCCAGCTGGCGCTTGTAGCCTAAGTTCACCAGATTAATCGGGCTCACGTAACCTTGAGGAGTTAGCCGCTTGTCGGTCCGAGTGGCCGTGATTTGCGCAGAGTCATCGCTCGTCGGCCGGTAATCCAGTTTGAATTTCGCGTTAAGGCCGGCGGTCGACTGCAGTCCCGATTGCCCGAGGGCCGAAGCGTCAATCTGACTGTAAAACAGATTGCCGCTGATACTATAAGCAATTTTTGGGAGCAGACGCCCGCTCGAGGTGAACTCCAACCCCGCCGACTCGCTTTTCGGCAGGTTGGTCTTGGTCGTGAGTGATATGCCGTTGCCGAAATACTCGGTCACCTCGGTCACGCTGTCGCGGTTGCGCCGGTAGTAGCCGGTGACGCCGTAGCTCAAACCATGGCCTTCGTAGCCATAACCCGCTTCGTAAGACTGAGTGAACTGCGGTTTCAGGCCAGGATTGCCGGCGCGCAGGTTGGGCGTGTACTCCCGATCGATGTACGGATTGTAATTTTCCGGATCCGGCCGCACGACGCGGCGGCTCGCGCCGAATGAAAGCTTTGATTGATCCGACAAACTACGATCCACGTGCAGGCTTGGGTAGATGTCGAAGTAGCCGCCGATGGTGGACATACGGGTGGTCAACTGCTGCGCATCGGTGGTCGTATATTCCGCCCGCAGTCCACCCAACCACTCCCAAGAGTCGATACTGGCCTGGTAGCTCGCATAGGTCGCGTGGATCTGTTGCCGAAACTTGAAATAGTTGGTGAGATTCGGGTCAACCACCTGCGCGCCGGTGACAGCGTCGAGATTGTTGCCCACATTGTTGTTCCGGTAGTCGTCCTGCTCAAAGCCATAGCCGAGTTTCAGCGCGCGGGTTTTCGCGAGCGACAGCGCATAGTCGGCGCCAAATTCGGTGGTGCTCTTGTCTTCGTGGAAATCCAAATTGTTGTAGAAGGTGGCCGTCGGCGGAATGAATGAGTCGTTGGTATAGTCGTAATGTTCGTGCTGCTTAGACACCGACCGATGCAGGGAAAAATCCAGCGTCTCGCCCGGCCGCCCGAGCTTTTGCGAAAAAATTAATTTTTGATCGTAGTCGTTTTCCGGGTCATGCCCGACACTGAATCGCCGCGAGGAAGCCGCGAGCACTCCCGCGGGCGAACCGAGGTCGTTGAGTTCCGTGTACGTGCGAAGGCCGCCGCGATTGGCCCAGCTCAATGAGCCACTCAGGGACTGCCGCTCGTTCAATGCATATTCAGCGGTGATTCCGACGTTCGGCACCGCGCGGCGAATTCTTTCGTTGATGCTGCTGTTGCTGGCGCTCACCAGCGAGGTCACCGGATCCGCGGATTTTACCACCGAGTGGGTGATCCGCTCGCGAATGTCATGTCGGTAGCCTGCATTGACGGCCACCGTCAACGGCCCGGAGCTGTAGCTGCCGTTCGCCCCGGAGACATATCGCCCTGCGCTGCCCAGGCTGCCTTGCAGGGAACCGGCGGCACCCTCGGGCCGTTTCTTGCGCATGATGATGTTGATCACCCCGGCGGCGCCGTCAGCCTTGAACTGCGCGGGCGGTGTCGTCAGCACCTCGATGCGCTCGATATCCTCGGCCGGGATCGATTGCAGGTTGTCCCCGGCCGTAGCACCGGAGAACTGGGTCGAGGGTTTGCCGTCGATCAAAATGAGTACATTGCTGTCTCCCCGCAACGATACCAGACCATCCGGATCGACGTCGACGGAAGGTATGATGCTCAAGATGTCGCTCAACGACCCAAATGTGCTCTGCACATCCGAGGCGACGCTATAAACCTTGCGATCGATCAAGGTTTCGACCTTGAGCTTCTCGGAGGTGACGACGATGGTCTCGACCTCGGGAGCAGCGCCCGGCGGCGCTGCGTCCGCAGCGCGTGCCGGGTTCGGAGACACGAACGCGCACGCCAATGCAAGCCCCAAGACCTGTGCAAACGCAACGATCCTGCGGATACGAAAGACACGGCTAGGCATCGAGGCCGCCAACGGAGGAACTACACATACATTTCATTTTATGGCGGCTTGCGCAGCGTCATTCTAGCAAGTGCCCCGGCCCGGGACAGCCCTTAAGCAGCATGGCACGGGAGGGGTTTATGACAGAATTGAGAAACTTGAGAATTTAGGCGGTTCGCCGTGAAGGTCTTGCAGGAACCTCATGCGTCTCGACGAGTCAATAAGGAGCCGCGCCCGCGCGCGGCTCCGGCGAATGAAGTGAACATGGTCAAGTCGAAACACTGGGTATCATCGCGGCCCCTCGCGCTTCTCGTCGTGTTGGCGCTGCACTGCGCGGTGCTCGCGTTGCTCGTCATGGCGACCCGAACAGAGCACTACCGCCTCTCGTTGGAACAGGCGATCGAACTGGTAAATCTGCCTGCGATAAGAGTTCAGCCGGTGCGTGCCGACCCATTTCACCGTCAAGGCCTGAAGACCGCCACCACCATGGCAAAAGCCGATCTCCCCACACCGCTCGCACCACCCGAAGGCAACTCATCATCGATGCCGGGGTCCTCCTCTGCCCCAGGGGAGGGATCGGCAGTGAACTGGGCGGCGGAAGCCCACCGTGCCATCAAAGCGTTTGAGATTC
The DNA here is from genome assembly GCA_025355165.1 of Gammaproteobacteria bacterium. GTDB lineage: Bacteria > Pseudomonadota > Gammaproteobacteria > Steroidobacterales > Steroidobacteraceae > Bog-1198. The sequence continues at coordinate 25,628 of JANYAD010000209.1, forward strand.
GCCGCGATCAGCCCCAGGATCCTGCGCAATCGGTTTCCTCTGCTTGGGAGGAGTGGTGGCCGCGTCAGCACCACGCCGGGGACCAATTCAAAACCGAGAGCGGAGATTGGATTGTCTGGATCAGTGCCGACTGCTACCAAATCGCGGTGGCGCATTCGAACTCGGCCGACGTTGCGCCCAACGCTTCGCACACCGTTTGCCCGTCAAAGCGCGCCTCGCCTCGCGGCGAGTGACGGAGCGTCACCGAAAGCGTATTTAAGAACATTCGGCGTGAATCGCCTACCCCATGTCATGGGGATTTCCTACGGCCCGCTGGGTATCGGGACATTATCCTGAATCGGCAGGCTCATTTTGACCGCCAAAAACTGCTTTAATGCAGCAGCTTTCAAGCTTGGGCCTTAAGATTTCACCTCTTATTCATAGGATATTGATATGCAAAAGCTCCTATTACCCATGATTGGGTTACTGAGCGCGGTTTTAGCCAGTGGCTGCAACAATGCCAAGTCCTCCGCGGCTGTCGCCAAGGATGTGGCAATTGCGCAGCAGCAGGCCTCTAGCGAAATCATGGATGCTAAGAAGGATGCGGCCAAGGAGGTCGACGGCGCCGCCACGAAGTTGAATCACACTTCTAAGGATGTCGACGATGCGGGTGCTAAAGCCTCTTATGAAGTGGCCTTAGCCCAGGCTGATGGGGATCACAAGGTAGCGATTCAAAAGTGCTCAGCCCTCAGCGGAATGGCGCTCAAGTCGTGCACGGATCAGGCCGACACCAGTTTCGAGCAGGCTAAAACCCACGCCAACGTCATTCGACTGAATAATTGAGAAGCAGGCCGCGTTGCTCGAGCTGCGCACTCGAGCAACGCGGTATGACAGCAACCGCCAACGGCCTAAAAGCCGTTACTTAGGCTTCAGTTCGGGATTTTGAGCGCCCGGGTGCGGCCCATGTCGGCGAGCCGCCCGCTCAGACTCGGTAGTTTTCTGCCGCGCGGCAAGATCTTTGTCATGAGCAGCCTGCTCTTTCATGGCAGGGTTCTCGCTTTTCGGGTGCTTATTATCCATAACGGCCTCGCTTGTTGCTAATCAGGAAAGCGGAGCTTACTTCCTGGTTCACGCTCTAGCTGTAGGCTATTTACCCTTCTTTATTGCCTCGGCGCGCTTCTAGCCGGCGGCGATGGAATTGAGCTAACGTACGTGGATGGGTGCAGCCGTCCAGCACAAAACTACGATGATTCTGGTTGCCGTGGCGGTGCTGCTGATCGTGGCTGCCGTCGTTTTACCCGTGCTGCTCGATGCGAATCGCTACCGGCCGCAGGTCATCGCTTATATCGAAGCAAGTACCGGGAAGAAAGTGGAACTTGGCCGGCTGCGGGTCAGCTTGTATCCGAAGCTCACGGTGCATGCGGAAGAATTGGCAATCAGGAGCCCGCCTTTGTTTCCCTCCGGCCACGTTCTAAAAGTGGCCCGCATCGATGCGGTCTTGGACCCCTGGGCATTGCTGCACCGTAAAATCGTCATCCGCTCGCTGCTGCTGGAGGAACCGGTGGTGAACTTGATTTCAGACCCCGACGGCCCGTGGAATTTCGAGAACCCGAAAGCAAAGAATAAGCAGAACTCTCCCGTGCTCGGTATGGTGCCGGTGGTCAACATAAAGCGCGGACATGTGCTGCTGTCGAATCTCTTGGCCGACGATTCACCGGGCCCGGTCTTCTTCGAGGCGCAGGACCTTGCGACCGAATTGGACAACGTCAATGCGGATGCCATCACCGATCCTTTTTCGAAAACACTCGATGGCAAGGGCACTCTCAAAGCGGGACTGCTTCGATTTGGATCGATCGAAGCGAAAAATTTAACTGCCGACATTCGGCTGCAAGCGAGACAAATATTATTCGATGGCCTGACGGCGCAGCTCTATGGTGGTCTCATCAACGGCGAATTCTCGATTAGATTCGCCGGGAAAAACGCGAGTTTCAAGGCGGATGCCACCTTCAAGGGAATTGAGGTCGCCGAGCTGTTGAACGCCTTTCCAAAAGCCAGCGGGAAGATGACCGGCAAGATGGAGGGCCAGTTGAAGATCGATGGGGAAATCAAGCACACCGAGCATCCTTTGGACGGGCTGCATGGCAGCGGACAGGTGACCGTGCGCAACGGACAGGTGCCCAGCCTCAAGCTGAACGCGAACTTAAGGAAGCTGGCTCACTACAATGATCTGGGGCCGGCCAAGGACGATCCGTCCTCGTTCAACATGATATCGACCGACCTCGAACTGAACCACGATCGCATCTCGAGCAAGGCGATCGATATCGACGGCTACGGGGTCGACGTCGATGGCTCAGGAAGCGTGAGCCTGACCGGCTCCGACGAACTGGACTACCAGGGCGTGGCGCAAATTGCTTCTCAGGGATTCATCACCAACATTTTCGCGCGCCTCGCCGGGGGGAAGCTCAAGGATGGCAAGCTGATGTTCCCATTTCGCATTAAGGGCACGCTCGACAATCCGCTTTTCATCAAAGGTAATTGATTGCCGCTACAGCGCAATGCCTTAAATTTTCTGCAGGCCGAAGCGGCCAATCTTCGCCAGCAATTCGCGGTTGACCGGCAGCGATCTCGGTAAACCCTGTGCGCGGGGCGAGAGTTCCTGCATTAC
>JANYAD010000229.1 GCA_025355165.1 Gammaproteobacteria bacterium
CAAGTTCGGACCAGGGGATTTGCCCTTCCTCGAACAAGCCGACCTCCAAGCTTTCGGGGCCCGGCGCAAACTTAGGCTCGAGTAGCTTGGCTCGAAACATCACGTGAACCTGATTCGCGCGCGTCACATTGACCACCGCCAGCAGTGAGCCGACCTGAACCTGCGCCAGAGCCTCTTCTTGGCACTCGCGCGCCGCGGCCTCCTGCATGGTCTCGCCGTTCTCCATAAATCCGGCCGGAACGGTCCAAAAACCGCGGCGCGGCTCGATGGCCCGGCGGCACAGCAAGATCGTCGTTTGCCATTCGGGCACGCACCCCAGCACCAGCAGCGGGTTCTTGTAGTGCACCGTGTTGCATCGGGTGCAAACGAAACGAGGCAAATGATCCCCATCGGGGATCTTGGATTCGACGGGGGAGCCGCAATTGCTGCAGAAATTCAAAGCGTGGTCCATTCAATAAAAAATCTGGTGCCCGAAGAGGGAATCGAACCCACACGGTGTCACCACCACCGGATTTTGAGTCCGGCGCGTCTACCAGTTCCGCCATTCGGGCATGCCAGACCGGGCAGTATATGCGATTGCCGCTCTTGGTAGAATGCCCGCGATCATGTTGCGCTCGGACTTTCATTTCGATTTGCCTAAGGAACTGATTGCGCAGCATCCGACCCCGGAGCGTTCCGACAGCCGATTATTAACCTTGAGCGGTCTCACTGGGACGTACCAGGACCGGCAGTTTCGCGATTTTCCCTTGCTTGTCGATGATCGCGATCTGGTGGTTTTCAATGACACCCGGGTGATTCCCGCCCGCGCTTTTGGACTGAAGGACAGCGGTGGACGTGTCGAAATACTGCTCGAGCGCGTCCTCTCGGGAAATACCGCGCTGGTCCACGTGCGCTCCAGCAAAGGACTGAAAGAGGGTGCCATCGTGAGACTGGCGGGCGGGGAGAGCGCCCGCATGATCACTCGGGAGGATGAGCTTTTTGTGCTCGAATTCTCCGCCAACGTTTTGCGCTTTTTCGAGGCGCACGGCGAAATTCCGCTGCCGCCCTACATCAATCGAGCCGCCGATCCGGCCGACCGCGAGCGGTATCAAACCGTCTATGCGCGTTCGGCAGGCGCGGTCGCCGCCCCGACGGCGGGGTTGCATTTCGATGATGAGATTTTCGCGGCCCTGCGCGCACGCGGCGTGCGCCAGGCCTTTGTGACCTTGCATGTGGGCGCAGGGACATTCTCGCCGGTCCGGACCGAGAACATCGACGAACACGCCATGCACGCCGAGTATCTGGAGGTTTCTGAGGCCACTTGCATTGCGATCAAGAGCGCGCGTGCGGCAGGCGGGCGCGTCATTGCGGTCGGAACCACCGTCGTCAGGAGCCTGGAGGCGGCCGCGGCGACCGTGCCCGATGTGGGCTCGAGAATGATCGCTCCCTTTACTGGCACGACTCGGATATTCATCAAGCCCGGCTACCAATTTCGCGCGGTCGATGCCATGGTCACTAATTTTCACTTACCCGAATCGACGTTGTTGATGCTGTGTGCGGCCTTCGTAGGGCGCGAGGCCTTGCTCGCTACCTACGCTCATGCGGTGCGGGCGCGTTATCGCTTTTTCAGCTACGGTGACGCGATGTTTCTCACCCCCGCCGCCGCGGCCATCGACGCGCACGCCATGGGCGCTACATGAGCACCTCGATGCGCTTCAACCTGCTCGCGCAGGACGGCGCGGCACGGCGCGGCCGCATGGAATTCGCGCGCGGCGCGGTCGAAACGCCCGCCTTCATGCCGGTGGGTACGTACGGTACGGTCAAGGCGATGACCCCGGAAGATCTGGAAGGGATCGGAGCCGAGATCGTGCTGGGCAATACATTTCACCTGTATCTGCGACCTGGATTGGAAGTGATCAAAGCCCATCAAGGGCTGCACCGCTTCATGCATTGGCGCCGGCCCATCCTCACCGATTCGGGCGGCTTTCAAGTGTGGAGTCTGGCGAAAATGCGAAAGCTCAGCGAGGAGGGCGTGCATTTTCGCTCGCCGGTGGATGGCGCTGCTGTTTTCCTATCCCCCGAGGAGTCGATGCGCATGCAGCGCGCGCTCGGTTCCGACATCGCCATGAGCTTCGATGAGTGCACACCGTATCCGGCGAGCGAGGATGAGGCGCGCGTCTCGATGCAAATGTCCATGCGCTGGGCGCTGCGCGGTCATCGCGAATATTATCTCACCGAGCCTCCGGGTACGCTGTTCGGAATCGTGCAAGGTGGCGTGCACCCCGCCCTGCGGCTCGAATCGCTGGACACCTTGGAGCAGATTGGATTCGCCGGTCTGGCGGTGGGCGGGCTTGCCGTCGGCGAGAGCGAATCGGAACGCGAAGGGGTGCTCGATCACCTCTTGCCGCACATGCCGAAGCACAAGCCTCGGTATTTGATGGGGGTGGGACGGCCGCAAGACATTCTCGAAGCGGTAAAGCGCGGCATCGATTTGTTCGATTGCGTCATGCCGACGCGCCACGCGAGAAATGCCCATCTGTTCACCCGCACGGGCGTGATCAATATCCGCAACGCCGTGCATCAGAATGCGACGGGGCCCATCGAGGAGGGGTGTGGCTGCTATACCTGCCGGAACTACAGCCGCAGCTACCTGCGGCACTTGGACCGGTGCGGCGAAATTCTCGGCTCGCACCTGAACACCGTTCACAATCTGTTTTTCTATCAGCGCTTGATGGTGGAAATTCGCGCTGCCATCGTCGCCGGCCGACTCGCGGGCTACGCGAGCGAGTTCTACGCGTTGAAGGCTGGCGCTGCGGGTTAAGTTTAGGCCTGCCTGCTGTATACTACGCCGCTTTGTGTAGCGGCGTTCGCCGCAAAATAAGAGTGTAACACTATGGATTTCCTCATTAATTCGGCAAATGCGCAGGCCACGGGAGCGGCTGGCGGCGGCCCCAGCATGCTGAACACCTTGCTGCTGCCGGCCCTTTTGTTGGTGGTGTTTTACTTTTTGCTCATCCGGCCCCAGAGCAAGCGCGCCAAAGAGCAGCGTGAAATGTTGTCCAAGGTCGCGGTGGGCGATGAGATTGCGACCACCGGCGGCATGCTGGGCAAGGTAACCGAAGTGGGCGAGCAGTTCTTAACCCTTGAGATCGCCGATGGGGTCAAGATCAAGCTGCAAAAATTCCAGGTGGCCCAGGTGCTTCCGAAGGGTACGGTCAGAAGCGCATGATTTCCTATCCGCGCTGGAAGATCGCGTTGGTCGCGATCGTATTGCTTGCAGGGATCTTTCTGGCGCTGCCCAATTTGTTCGGCGAGGAAAATGCACTGCAGCTGGCGGCCGACCGAGCCGCCGTCACGGAGAGCGACCGCCGCGGCATCGAGCAAATTCTGAAAGATAAATCCGTAACCCCATCGGGGGTGTTTTTGGAGCAGGGACGCCTGACGCTGCGCTTCAGCAGCAAGCAGGATCAATTGAAGGCGCGCGATGTCATCGCGGAGGCCCGCCCCGGCCAGTTCACCATCGCTCTATCGCAGGCCTCGCGCGTGCCGAGCTGGATGCGTAATTTGGGCTTGAACCCGGTCAAGCTGGGCTTGGACCTTCGCGGCGGTGTTTATCTTGTTTATCAAGTCGATGTGCAGGGCGCCGTGAAGCAACTGCTGGATCGGCGCGAACAAGATTTTCGCTCCTCGCTGCGCAATGCCCGTGTGGCCTACCAGGACGTGGCGGTCGATTACGAGCA
>JANYAD010000256.1 GCA_025355165.1 Gammaproteobacteria bacterium
CGCGAGATATGCATCCGAACTGCCTTTTCCGGCGCGCATCGCGGCGCGATCCACCGCTTCTTGAAAGCGCTGCGAGAGTTGCACCTTGGCAGTCTCGCGGCCCCGTTTGACGATGACCTGCGCGGGGATGTCGCGCCAGGAAATGATGATCAGCGATGCCATGTCACGACCTCTTCGTTGCGGCTCACCGCGGTTTTGAGCTTCGTGCCCAAGGCCCCGTAGCCGGTTCGCCGATATTCATACTGCCAACCCATCCGCGCCGCGATCGCCTGCGCCTGCACCTGCGAGTCTGGGTTCGAGGCCTGCGCCAAATAAACCAGCTTGCGGTAATTGCCGAAGTAGGCCTTGAACAGCTGCGGATGCCGATCGAGCCCGAGACCGCGAATTACCAACCGTTCGAAATGGCGCAGCAAAAAGTCCGTGAGGTAGAAGCTCCCCAGCTCGGCCTCGGCGAGCGCGGCAAACTCGGGTCCTGTGGCGAAAAACTCGTAACAGTGAGCGCCGGGGATGCGTTCAACGCCCTCCTCGCGAAGCACATCGTCCAGCAATCCTCCGGTGCCGCAGTCCCCGTAGGCCACGAAAATCGAACGATACTGATCACGCGAGGCGTGAATCAGCGCACGCACCGCGCCCGGAATCTGTTCCGGCCGGTTGTGCAGGTCGGTGGGCAAACAGCGCACCTGCAGCTGATCCCAGGCATTGGCGCGGCGCAGTGCCGTGATCTCGTGAGCCAGTGCGCCACAGGCGATGATCAGCATGCCTCGGCCCTTCGGCGATCCGGGCGGCGTGCCATCCTGCGCCATGGCGGGCTCCGCGTTCAGTTTGCCGCCGCGCCGGCTCGCCGCGCCGCGATTAGCCCTTTGGCGGTCTCGACCGCGACCGCAGCATCGCGGCAGTAGGCGTCCGCACCGACGGCCTTGCCGAACTCCTCATTCAGAGGTGCGCCGCCGACGAGCACAATGTAGTCATTACGGATGCCGCGCTCCTTCAACGTATCGATGACCACTTTCATGTACGGCATGGTCGTCGTCAACAACGCCGACATGCCGAGAATATCGGGTTTGTGTTTATCAAGCGCATCCAGATATTTCTCGACGGGGTTATTGATGCCGAGATCGATGACTTCAAATCCGGCACCCTCGAGCATCATCGACACGAGATTCTTGCCGATGTCGTGAATGTCGCCTTTCACGGTACCGATAACGATCTTGCCGATCGGTTCAACGCCCGTTTCCGCCAGCAAGGGTCGCAGTATCTCCATGCCGCCCTTCATCGAATTCGCGGCGAGCAGAACCTCGGGCACGAATAGGATGCCGTCGCGAAAATCGATCCCGACGATGCGCATGCCTTCCACCAAGGCATCGTTCAGTACGCGTTCGGCCGACCACCCCCGAGTGAGAAAAATCCGCGTCGCTTCCTCGACCTCGCTCTTCAGGCCGTTGTACAAGTCATCGTGCACCTGCTCGGTGAGTTCCTCATCATTGAGCGAAGCCAGCTCGAATTCACCCTCTCCCGGATCTGTCATCTGCTGTCTCCACTAAAGGTTTTTCCGAACTGCATCCGAACCTTACAGGCTCATTATCGTGTTCTATATTAGGACGCAACCGCCCCGTGGGCTTGTAATATCGCGACGGTCGCTTGTCCAGACGCGACAGGATCAGGTCACCGGAGGCGCGCCACCCTCCGCCGTGCGCCGCACGACATAGGCGTTAAGTGCCTCGACAATTGCGGGATCGCGAGCCGGCGCGACATAACGTTGCAGCTCGGTGCGCCAGATGCCGCTCGCCCGCTCCGTGGCCGTTTTCGCACCGTCCTCGGCCCAGCTGCCGGCGTTGCGCCAGTCGGAGACCAAGGGCGCGTAGAACGCGCTGCGGTATCGCTCCATGGTGTGCGCGCAACCAAAAAAATGTCCGCCCGCCCCCACTTCGGCTACCGCCTCGAGCGCGAGGTCGGAGGGCGCCGCTCCGACCGGTTGAAACACTTCGGCGAACATCTGCAGCATCTCGATATCCAGAATAAATTTCTCGTACGAAGTCGTCAGTCCGCTTTCCAGCCAGCCGGCGGCATGCAAAATAAAATTACAGCCGCCGAATAGCGCACCCCACAGACTCATTTGCGATTCGTAGGCGGCCTGGGCGTCAGGGATATTCGATGCGGTCGCGTTCGACGAGCGCCACGGCAAGCCGAGAAAGCGCGCCAGCTGACCGGCACCGAAGGCCGCTTTGACGTACTCGGGCGTGCCGAACGCGGGCGATCCCGATTTCATGTCGACGTTCGAGGTGAAGCTGCCGTAAACGATTGGGGCCCCCGATTTGACGATCTGTGCGAGCGTCAGGCCGGCGAGAAACTCGGCGTGCGCCAGCGTCAGCGCACCGGCGATGGTCACCGGCGCCATCGCTCCCGCCAACGTAAATGGGGTGATGATGAGCACCTGCCCGGCGGCGGCAAAATCGATGATGCCGTCCGCCATCGGTATATCGAGCTGTAGCGGGGAGTTGGTGTTGATGATGGTGTAGGTGTAGGGGCGCGAGCGGAACTCCTCCCGCGAGACCCCATGCGCGAGGCGGATGAGCTCGAAATTGTCGGCGACTTGCTCATGACCGCGCGAAAATATGAAGGGGATCTTGTCGGTTAACATCAGCTGGGCACGCGTCACTTCCAGATGCCGGATGTGAACCGCAATGTCCTGCGGCTCGGTGGCTCCGCCGAGCACGTGAATCACCTCGAAGCGTTGGCACAGTTTCATCAGATTGGAGAAGTCCTCGAACGTGCCGGCGCGCCGCCCGCCGGCGGTATCCATGATGTTCGGAGGCCCCGAGGTCACCGCAAATGCGACGCATGAATTCGACAGCGGAACGTGCCGGTCTGGGTCCACCGAGTGCAGCGTGATATCGCGCGGCGCGCCGGCGAGGCAAGCGCTGACCAGCTCGCGGGGTATGCGCACTGTCTGCGTTGCCTCTTCGACTTCGGCACCGGCGTTTTTGTAGCGCGCGCGCGCATCGGCCGACAGCACCTTCATCCCCTGAGTTTCCAGTATGACGAGCGCGGCTTCGTGAATGGCGGCCACTTGATCATCGGAGAAAACCTTCATCGGCGTGAAGGGGTTGCGCAGATGGCGGTAGGAGGGCGTGCGGTCGAAGACCGCATGGCTGACATCGGCGCCTGCACGGCGTCTGCTGCGTCGGCCAACCGTCTCTTCAGGTTGTTTCAAGTGATGCTCGAAGCTTAAGGGCGGGAAGTGATTATAGAGAAAAAACCGTGCTGTCTCGTGCGGGTCTGCGCACTTTGCGCAATCGGCAGTAAACTATTTTTCGTTATGCCTTTATCCGATAGGCCGATGCGGCCGCACGCCACTATCCATTACGCGGTGCAACGCCGTGGCCACGCGGTGAGAGCTGCGGCCGGCCCGTCGCAGTCGAACGAGCCACGGCCTCCGCGAGGTACTCGCTTCCGGTGCCCTCAAGCGTCGCGGAGTGCGCCAATTTCTCGGCCACGCTGGTTTGCACATGCGGATCTGCCGCGCCGGCGCGGCGCGCCGCCGACAGCGCAAGTTCGCGCGATACTCGCCGCGCGTGCTCGAGCGCCGGTTGCGGATCCGGATAATCTCGGCTTCCCGCCGGATCATGAACTCGAAAGACGTTGAAAGTCGGCTGATTCACCAAGATCTCGACCGTTTGGGAAACGACACCGGCGACCGCGCCCACTGCATTGCAGACCGCGGCATGCGTGGGGATGCAGAGCGGCGCGCTTAAGCGGCGTGCCACTTCCGGATAGTAGCCGCCCACCGGCGCACCGATCGCGACCAGCGGCCGTGCGAGGCCCATCGTCGCATTCAGAAGTTGCGAGAAGCGCCGCCCGGCGACGGTCTCCTCGATGAGTCGATCGCCAAGTGCGCCCCAGCCGTGCCCACGAGACTGAAGGCCCGGATCCTGCGCCAAAGCCGCCGCCAGTAAAACGCGGCCGCTTTCGCGCACGACATGTTCATAAGTTCGCTCGCAGATCGCCTGCGGCGACGCGGCGGCGCGCGCGGCGCGCGCATTGCGCTCCTCGGTGGCGAGAATGCGCGCACCGCACTCGGCAGCCTCCCGGCACCATCCGGCTTGCCGATCGAGCACGTGCATTGCATCGCTTGGCGTGAAGGCAGCAATGGTTGCAAGCCCGGAATCGGCGAGACGGCGCAGCGCGTCCAGGCCCGAGCCGCTGCGCGCGACCTCCCACATCGGCCGCGGCTCCAGTCTGAGCGCCTCCCACACGCGCTGCTCGAGTGCCGACAAATGGGTGGCCGGTGCGCGGTCGGGATTGCGAAGGGTAAAATGTGCGGGATAGGCCGGCAGACGCTCGAGTTGCGCCATCGATCTTATGCAGGTGAGCGCGGTGGGAAAACTATGCGCCAACAAACTGAGCGGCATGGCCTTGCGCGGTCCCACGCACAGCCGATGTTGCCGATCGAAGTGCACTTCGCTATCGCCGCCAAGACCGCAGGTGCGCACATCGATAGCCTCGACCATCGTGCGCCAAGCGCCCACCAAAGCACCCTCGCCGCTGATGACCGGCCGACCCTCAGAGACAACCGCGATGTCGGTGGTGGTACCGCCCATGTCCGCGACCACGAAGTCCTTCAGTCCGGTCAGGTATCCCGCACCGACGACGCTGGCCGCGGGGCCCGAGAGAATGGTCTCCACCGGGTATTCCAGCGCGATTTCGGCCTTCATCAACGAGCCGTCGCCTTTAACGATCATGAGCGGCGCATCGATGGATTCCTCGCAGAGCACCCGCGACAAAGCCTCGATCAGATGGCGGATCTGCGGGGTAAGGCGAGCGTTTAGCGCGGCCGTGAGTGCCCGCCGCGGCGCGTCGAGTTTTGAGCTCAGCTCGTGCGCGCAGGTGACCGGCTTCGGAGTCAATGCGCGGATCAGCTTGCGCGCGCGCAATTCGTGCGCGGGATTTCGCACCGAAAAGTTTGCCGCGACGGCGAAGGCCTCGATGCGCGACTCGTGCTCAGCAACCGCGCGGGTCACCGCGCTTTCGTCGAGGGCCGAAGATTCCTCGCCGCTGGCAAGGTGGCCACCCTGGACGCGAACTACCACGCCGCCGGCGCCAGGACGTTGAAGGCCGGAGCGCTCGACCATAGGGTCATCGAAGCCGATCAGCAAGGTGCACACGGGGCTGAAGCGATTTTCTACCACCGCATTCGTGGCCAGTGTCGTTGACACGGAAACCAAACTGACATCCTCGCGGGTCGAGCCGGCCGGGAGCAGGTCAAGCACCGCTCCTATGGCTTTGCCGATGCCAATCGCAAGATCCCAGGGGGTGGTCAGTGCTTTGGCGCTTGCGATGACACCTCGGCCGTCTTCGAGCAGCACTGCGTCGGTAAACGTTCCGCCGGTGTCGAGGCCGAGCCACAGACCCGCGCCCGAATCGATAGCACTCATGAATGGTCCTCAAACTGCGGCCGCGGTGCGATAACATACCGGATTCCCACACCATCCGTCCTTTTGCCTTGTTGTGCCTGGATGGTTAAGCTCACATCTCGGCCCTCGGAAGACAGGAGAGGTATATGCAGCGAGCTGTGCGCAAGTATCTCGAAGCCCTCGAAGCAAGCGATGTGGACAAGGCGGCCGCGCTGTTCTCGCCCAATGGTTGGGTCCAGTCACCCTTCCTCGGCCGTATTCCGGTGCGCAACTACATCGCGAAAGTCGCGGCGGCGTCTAGCGCCAGCCAACTCACCGTACATGATGTTCTGGTCAGCGCCGAAGGACACATGCGCGCGGTCGCCTACTACCTTTATGACTGGCGGCTGAAAGACGGTTCGAGAGTCGCCTTTGAATGCGCCGATGTATTCAATTTCGATCCTGAGACCGGTCGGATCGCCTCGGTTGTCCTAGTTTACGACACGCATCTGGTACGAGACGTGGTAGAGAACAGGTACCCTTAACCTTCGCTCAAGGCCGTCGACTCGTGGTGCGCCTGGGCCGCGCGCCGGCGGCGGCGCCGGCCTCGCGGCTCAGTTCGCCGCGCAATTGCGCCGTGGCCCCACTGGAAATGCTGCCCAACCTGGATTCGATGGTCGCCAAATCAGGCTTCGGTCCCGCTACATGGTTCTCAAGCGCTTCGCGCATGACGCGCAAGTGCGCTGGCGTTGTGCCGCAGCAGCCGCCGATAATACGTGCTCCGGAATCCAACGATAAGCGAGCGTATTGCGCCATTAGCTCGGGGGTACCGTTGAAACGGATTGCGCCATCGACGAATTGGGGAATACCGCAGTTCGCCTTAGCAACCAAAACGGCGCTGGGATCCGCGGCCGTCGCGAGATTGACGATACAGGCGACCAGCTCCGCAGGCCCGGTGCCGCAGTTGCTGCCACACGCCGCGAGTTGGTGCCTGCGGTGCAGCGCGGCCAGTTCGGATGGCGTAATACCCATCATGGTGCGACCGTTTGTATCGAAGCTCAAGGTGGCGACGATAGGTAGACCGGTGGTGCGCGCCCCAGCGATGGCCGCTTCGGTTTCCTCGACCGAGGACATCGTTTCGATCCAAATAATATCGGCGCCACCGCGCGCGAGCGCGGCCGCCTGCTCGGCGAAGGCCTCCCGCGCTGCGTCAAGCCTAAGCGCCCCCAAGGGCTCGAGAATTTCACCGGTAGGCCCTACACTGCCGCCCACCAGCACCATGCGCCCGGCGCTATCCGCTTCGCTACGGGCGATGCGCGCCGCACTCTCGTTCAGTTCCGCAACACGCCCTTGCGCCTGATGCAGCTTCAACCGATACCGAGTGCCGCCGAAACTATTCGTCAGAATGATATCGGCTCCCGACTCTATGAAAGCACGATGCAAATGAGCGATACGCTCTGGATACTCGGAATTCCAAAGTTCGGGCGCGTCGCCCGATGTCAGGCCGCGCTCGAAAAGATTGCTGCCCGTCGCACCGTCCGCGAGCAGCCAAGGCCGCTGCGCAAGTAAAGAAGCCAGTCGGTCGGTCATATGAGCATTAAACGGCGCGGTGAGCCTAAGGCGGCGGTGTTCAGATCGCAGCGACGGCGGCCCTGCTGTCCCCACGGACCACAGGTAAACCTTTGATCTTGCGCTCTGCGCTCGGCGGATAGCCGAACTCGTTGCGGTAGCATTTCGAGAAATGCGGCGGTGATTGGAAGCCGCAGGCCGCAGTGATATCCGTAATCGACATGGCTGTCTGCAACAGCAGCTCTCTCGCGCGCCGCAGCCGCATTTCCAAATAGTAGCGCTTGGGCACGCAATTCAATTCCCTCTTGAACAAGCGCTCGATCTGACGGCGCGATAAGCCGCTCGATTTGGCGATCGATTCCAATGACAGGGGCTTCTCGATGTTATCTTCCATGAGCTGCGCCACTCGGATCAAACTACGGTGCGAAAGGCCAATCTGTGCGCGCAGCGGAATGTACTGCCGGTCGGTGTCTTTACGGACACGATCAAGGACAAATTGTTCCGAGACCAATTGCGAGATTCGAGACCCGAGCCGCAATTGTATGAGATGCAGCATCAAGTCCAGAGGGGCAGTGCCCCCGGAACAGGTGAAGCGGTCCCGATCGATGGTGAACAATTGGTCACCAATGCGCACTCGCGGGAATTGTTCTCGCAGTGCGGAGAGATTCTCCCAGTGGATGGTCGCGCGAAAATCGTCCAACAAGCCGGCTTTGGCCAACGCGAAACCGCCGGTGCACAGCCCGCCGAGCGGCACTTTTCGATCGGCCAGCCGCCGCAGCACGGTCAGCAGTGCGGGGGAGACCGCTTCGCGCACGTTGACTCCTCCGCAAACAAACAGAATGTCCACCCGTCCCATCTTCTCCAAGGCCAAGGTAGGCGAAAGATTCAGCCCGCCGCTTGCCTCTTCGGTGCGCCCATCGAGACTGACCAGGGGCCATTCATAGATCTCCTGGCCCATCACCCGATTGGCCATGCGTAACGCCTCGATGGCGTTAGCCACGGCGATCAATGAGTAATTGGGCAGCGTTAGAAACGCGTACTTACACTTACTCAACACAGCTGGGGATTCCAAAGGGCCCTCCTCTGAGAACCGACAGATTTTCGGGCCAGTGAATTATGCCATTGTTCGGTCGCATTTTCGCAAGTGACTGTCGCAATTGGCGTGCTGCCCAATTTTCTGCTGGGTACACTGCAGCACGTATTGGCGGTTGGAGAACAAGCACGTGAAGACACATAGCCGCGTCGTGGTGATCGGCGGCGGCGCGGTGGGCGTCAGCACGCTGTACCATTTGGCTCTCAAAGGCTGGACCGATGCGGTGCTGCTGGAGCGCGCTGAACTGACAGCCGGGTCGACCTGGCATGCGGCGGGCCTCCTGCCGCTGTTCAATATGAGCTATACGGTGGGACAGTTGCACAAGTACTCGGTGGACTTGTACAAGCGCCTGCCGGCAGAAACGGGACAAGACGTCAGTTTCCATGTTACCGGCAATCTGCGCCTCGCGACTTGTTCTGAACGCATGGACGAGTATCAAAAATACTGCGGCACGGCCAACACCATCGGCGTGCCTTTCCAGATCATCGGACCTGATCAAGTCAAGGAATTATGGCCGTTGGTTGAATTGGGCGACGGCATGGACACGGCCAAGATCGTTGGCGCGCTCTACCATCCGGATGACGGCCATATTGCGCCCGCGGATTTGACGATGGCGTTGCGCAAAGGGGCGCGATCTCGCGGTGCCGACATCTACGAGCAAACCGAGGTCACTGCGGTGAAGCGCACGCCGTCCGGCGAATGGCAGGTGACGACGACACGGGGCGATATCATTGCCGAGCACGTGGTCTGTGCCACCGGCAATTATGCACGGCAGACCGGACGCATGTTCGGGCTGAATGTGCCCTCGATTCCGGTCGAGCATCAGTACATCGTTTACGACGAGTCGGAGGAACTGAAGGCGTATCGCAAAGCCGGAGGGCGGGAGCTTGCGGTGCTGCGCGAATCGGACCAATCCTACTATTTGCGAGAAGAGCGTTTGGGTTGGATTCTGGGACCCTACGAGGCCGGCGCACCGGCCCGGTTTGCCGACGGCGTGCCGGATTGGTTCGGCAAGAGTTTGTTCGAAGGAGATCTTGATCGCCTGCTGCCGCATATCGAAGCGGCGCAGCGGCGCGTGCCATCGCTGAGCAACTGCGGCATCAAGGACATCGTCAATGGACCGATTGCTTACACGCCAGATGGCAGCCCGTTGATCGGACCTGCCTGGGGAGTGCGAAATCTCTGGCTCAACGAGGGTCATAGTTTCGGCATCACGGCGGCCGGCGGCTCGGGTTGGCAGCTCGCCGAGTGGATCACCGAAGGCGAACCGGGTATCGACATGATGGCAGTCGATCCGCGGCGCTACGGCCCGTATACCACTAAGCGCTATGTGGTACAGAAGAACGAAGAAACGTACCGCAATGTGTTCGTCATTCACTACCCCGACGAGGAACGCTCTGATGCCCGCCCGGCCAAAACCAGCCCGGTGTACGACAAGCTGAAGCGTATGGGCGCGGTTTTCGGACAGCGCTATGGGTGGGAACGCGCCAACTGGTTCGCCCCTGCGGGCGTAACACCGGAAGATCGGTGGAGCTTTCGGCGCAGCAATTACTTTGAGCATGTGGGGCAAGAGGCCTTGCGCATCCGTCAGCAGGTCGGCGTCATCGATCTTACGCCCTTTACCAAACACGAGGTCAGCGGGCCCGGCGCAGAAGCATGGCTCGACTCGCTGGTCGCCAACAAGGTGCCCAGCAAGATTGGGCGCATGTCGCTCTGTCACGCCCTCACCCACCGAGGCGGCATTCGCTCCGAGTTCACCATCACCAAAATCGCCGACCAACATTTCTATGTAGTGAGCGCGGGCGCCGCGGAGCGTTACGACAGCGATTATTTGCTGCAGAGCTTGCCCACCGACGGTAGCGTGACGCTGCGCAATACAACCATGTCGCGCGGCACTTTCGTGGTGGCTGGCCCGCGATCGCGGGACGTGTTGGCCAAATTGGTGGATGCGCCGTTGGATAATGCCGCCTTCCCTTGGCTCACGGGGCAAGTATGCGAGGTGAGCCTGGCCCCGGATGTTTACCTGTTGCGGGTGAACTTCGTCGGCGCCTTGGGTTGGGAGCTGCACTTTCCGATCGAATACGCGCATCACTTGTTCGATGCCATATTCGCAGCCGGCGCTGAATTCAACATCGCCATGGCGGGCATGCGCGCCATGGAATCGCTGCGCATGGAAAAGTCTTATCGCATGTGGGGCAGCGACCTGACGCCCGATTACACGCCCTATGAGGCGGGCCTGGAGCGTTTCGTGCGGCTGAACAAAGGTGAATTCATCGGCAAAGGCGCCCTGCAAGCGCAGTTGGCCAAGGGGATCCCGCATCGATTCGTGACTTTCGAAGTGCACGATGTTGGTGATGCCGATGCGCTCGGCAACGAACCGTTATTCGATGCTGCGGGAAATATTGTCGGGCGCGCGACCGCCGGTTATTACGGGCACGCGCTGCAAAAGAGCTTAGGTTTAGGCTACATCGCTCCTGAACACGCCGCGGTCGGCAGCAAGATTCAAATTGAGATCTTGGGCGCGCGGCGCCAAGCGATCGTGCTGGTTGATTCTCCTTATGATCCGGAAAATAAGGAGCTTCGCGCTTAATCGCGCAAGTCATGCGCAAGCAAACTTTTTCGGCACTCTCGCTCATCTGGCGCGGCTTGTCGGGCCACCGCAGCTGGCAGCAGCAATGGCGCAAGCCTGAACCTAAAACACGCTACGACGCCATCATCGTCGGCGGCGGCGGACATGGGCTGGGCGCAGCGTATTACCTCGCGCAGGAACACGGCCTCAGCAATATCGCGGTGCTGGAAAAAGGCTGGATCGGCGGCGGCAATACCGGGCGCAACACCACCATCATCCGCTCCTATTATTTATTCAGTGAAAGTGCGGCGCTCTATGATCATTCGCTGAAGCTTTGGGAAGATCTTTCTCGGGCGTTGAATTACAACATGATGTTCTCACAGCGCGGCGTCATGATGCTGGCGCACACGGTGCATGACGTTCAAGTCATCAAACGCCATGTGCATGCCAACCGCTGCAATGGCGTCGACAACGAATGGCTCGAACCCGCGCAAGCCAAGGCTTTTTGTCCGCCGCTGAACATTGCCGCCAATATTCGCTATCCCGTGCTCGGAGCGGCGTTGCAACGACGCGGCGGCACCGCACGCCACGATGCGGTCGCATGGGGTTACGCGCGCGCCGCCGATGCGCTGGGCGTGGACATCATTGAAAACTGCGAGGTCACGGGCATACGCCGCGACGCCGGCGGGGCCGTCGCCGGCGTGGAAACCTCCCGCGGGTATATCCAGGCGCGCAAGGTCGGCGTGTCCGCCGCCGGCCATACCAGCGTTGTCATGCGCATGGCCGGCGTGCAGTTGCCGTTGGAGAGCTTCCCACTGCAGGCGCTGGTCTCCGAACCCATCAAACCGATTTTTCCCTGCGTGGTGATGTCGAACACCATCCACGCCTATATCAGTCAGTCCGACAAGGGCGAGTTGGTCATCGGCGCCGGCACGGATGCGTATACCTCTTACACGCAGCGCGGCGCATTACACATCAATATGCATACGCTTGACGCCATTTGCGAATTGTTTCCGGAATTTCGCCGCTTGCGCATGCTGCGCAATTGGGGCGGCATTGTCGATGTCACGCCGGACCGTTCTCCCATCATCGCTAAAACTGCGGTGCCGGGCCTGTATGTCAACTGCGGTTGGGGCACCGGAGGATTCAAGGCGACGCCGGGTTCAGCGCACCTGTTCGCCTGGACCATGGCGCACGATGAGCCGCATCCGATCAATGCGCCTTTCACCATCGAGCGCTTCCGCGACGGCAATCTGATCGACGAGGCCGCGGCCGCAGCGGTAGCCCACTAAAGCGCATGCTTCTCATACCCTGTCCTTATTGCGGCGAGCGTCCTGAGTTGGAATTTACCCATGGCGGCGAGGCGCACTTGGTTCGCCCCAGCCCTCCTGCGCAAGTCGATGATGACACCTGGACGCGCTTTTTGTACATGCGCGATAACTTAAAAGGCGTGTACGCTGAACGCTGGCGTCATGCTCGAGGTTGCGGCCAGTTCTTCAATGCGCTGCGCGATACCACGACCGATCACTTTGTAGCCGTGTACAAACGCGGCGAGCCCCGGCCGCGATGAACTTTCGAACTCCCGCGGGCGGTCGCATTGACCGCAAAGAGCTTCTGCCCTTCGTCTTCGACGGCCGGACTTATCAGGGGTATGGCGGCGACACCCTGGCCTCGG
>JANYAD010000013.1 GCA_025355165.1 Gammaproteobacteria bacterium
GATGAACTGCATGGTGTCGTAGATCGCGAGCCCTGCGCTCACCGATCCGCCGGGCGAGTTGATGTAAATAGCGATGTCCTTGTCGGGGTTTTCCGATTCCAAGAACAATAATTGGGCCACGATCAAATTCGCCATGTAGTCCTCCACCGGACCCACGATGAAGATCAACCGCTCCTTCAAAAGCCGCGAATAAATGTCGTATGCCCGCTCGCCTCGAGCGGTCTGTTCCACCACCATCGGGACCAAATTCAATGCACGCGTGCTCATGAATAAACTGCCTTTAAGATTTCCGCCACCTAGCCACCGGTTTGTGAGGCCTTCATAACACCATTTCAAGAGACATGCCGTGTCAGGCTTCGAAGTTCATCAATTCCTTGAAGGTCGACTTCACTTCGCGCACCTTAGCATGCTCAAGAATCCAGTCCACCGCCTGGTCTTCCAGCGTCAAGCTCTCCACCTGTCGCATGGCGTCGGCATTTTGCAGATAAGCGCGCTTCATGGCGGCGGCATCCCCGTAAGCGGCTACCATTTCATCCAGCCGCTCGTTCACTCGAGCGCGGTCGACCACCAAAGCCTCACGCCGGATCACATCGTTGAGCAATAAACCCAACGTCACACGGCGGCGCGCCGGCTCGATTAAGGGTTCGCGGGGTGGCGCTTGCGCGGCGTCCTTGGCTCCCGACCGGCGCATCGCTTCGACTTGCAGGTCCCGGATCTGACTCTCTATGAGCACATTCGGCACGTCGGTGGGATTGGCGGCATACAGCTTTTCCATCACCGCCGCCTTGTTGCGGTTGCGCAGCGCCTGCTCCAGTTCGCGGCGCATATTCGCCGCCACATCCTCACGCAATTTCTGCAAGCCGCCTTCATTCACGCCGAAGGACTTGCAAAATTCCTCATCGACTTCCGGCAACAGCACTTGCTCGACGCTCTTGACTTCAGTCGCAAACACAGCCGATTTGCCCGCCAATTCGGTGGCGCGATAATCGGCGGGGAAATTCACGGTCACCTCGCGCTTCTCTGCGGTCTGTGCGCCGATGAGACCCTGCTCCAGATCGGGCAGCATGCGCCCTTCGCCCAAGACGATGGCAATGTTCTCCCCCTTGCCCCCGGCGAAGGCCGTGCCCTCGATGGTGCCTTCGAAATCGATGGTCACCTTGTCCCCGGCCGCCGCGGGACGCGCCACCGCCACGTACGTCATCTGTTGCTTGCGCAAGCGCTCGATCATGGCATCAATGTCCGACTCGGTGACCTCGGCCACGACGCGGTCTACCTCGAGCGCGTCCAACGGCTTCAACTCGACGTCCGGAAACACCTCGAATGTAGCCACATACTTGAGGTCCTGCCCCTCGTCTATGCTCTGCGGCTCGATGCGCGGGTTGCCGGCCGGTGCCAGCTGCTTTTGCGTCACCGCTTCGGCATAACTCGATTGCAGCAGTTCGCCGATCACCTCACGGTGCACCTGGCTGCCGAACTGCTGGCGGATGACCTTCAGCGGCGCCTTGCCCGGGCGAAAGCCGTTCAAGCGCGCCGTGCGGCTGATGGTTTGCAGACGCGCGGCTATTTCCTTGCTCACGCGCTCGGCGGGAACTTGCACTTGCATGCGGCGCTCCAATTTGCCGATACTCTCGACGGAAACCTGCATGACTATCCTCTGTGGGTTTAGGCGTGGGCGCGTTGGTGCGAAAGGCGAGACTCGAACTCGCACGGGTTACCCCACCAGATCCTAAGTCTGGCGCGTCTACCAATTCCGCCACATTCGCAAGAATTCAAGCCCACCAGTATAGCTAACGGGGTTCGCTTTCGCGAACCAAAAGGCGCGCGACCTCTCTTAAGGCGGGAAGGCCGTTTTCCAACATGAAATAAAGCGGGCTGTCGCCCTCGAAGGGCGGCCTTAAATCCGGCGAATGCACCCACGCCCAATCGCGGTCTTGTGGTCCGGATTCGGCGGTGAGCGAGTACTGAATGCTGGCAATCAACGCCGCCCTTTCCTGCTGCGTTGCCGACAGCCTCGGCGCTTGTCCCAACCGGTAGCGCTGCAACACTTGCGGGGAGGGAATTTTCAGCAATCGGCATTGCTGCAAGGGCGACAGCTCCCATGCATCGGCAATGGCAAAAAAGCGCTTCAAGGCGCTGCTGCTGGTGTGGCGCGCCGCGCGTCGGCTCGGTGGTTGTAGCACCAAGCGCGGTCCAGTTCGGGTGTTGGTGGGCAATGCGGCTTTTATCCTAACCCTTAAGCATACTCCCTAATCTTGAGGCTGCTTGCTATCATGGGGCGTGCTCCAGACCTTCGCCGAAAGGCTCAAAAAAGCGCAATACGCCAGCGGCGGTCTGGTTTGCGTGGGGCTCGATCCGCAGCTTGCCAAGCTGCCACGCGATCTCGCCCAGGACCGCACTCCTCTGTACGCCTTCAATCGGCGCGTCATCGATGCGACGCGCGGCCTGGCGGCGGCTTACAAGCCGCAGATAGCCTTCTACAGTGCCGTAGGCGCCGAGGAGGAGCTCGCCGCGAGCATTCGCTACATCCGCGAGCGTGCCCCCGACGCGCTGGTGATCTTGGATGCCAAACGAGGTGATATCGGCAATACCGCTGCAGCGTATGCAAGAGAGGCCTTCGATCGCTATGGCGCGGATGCCGTCACAATCAATCCCTACATGGGTGGGGATGCGGTGTTACCGTTTCTCACTCGACCGGACCGAGGCGCTTTGTTGCTATGCCGCACGAGCAATCCCGGCGCCAAGGATTTTCAAGACTTAACCTTCGATGGGCTGCCGCTCTATCGGCATGTCGCGATGCACGCAGCGCAGCATTGGAATGCACAGGGCAATCTCATGCTGGTGGTGGGCGCCACCGTGCCGCGCGAAATGGCGGAGCTGCGCGCTGCCCACCCTCACCTGCCTTTCCTAGTGCCCGGCATCGGCGCGCAAGGCGGCGACCTGAAAGCCACCCTCGCCGCCGGTTTAAACGCCCAGGGCCTCGGCCTGCTGATCAGTGCCTCCCGCAGCATCATTTACGCCGGCGGCGGCACCGAGGCCGCCATTCATGCCGAAGCCGCGAAACTGCATGATGAGATCAATGCCGAGCGCCCGCCGGCACGCCGCACGGCGGCAGCGCAAGCCTAGCCGAGCGCGCTCCTCCCAAGCACCTAAAACGCGCTCTTGACGACGCCGCCGTCGACGCGCAGTGCCGCGCCATTGGTCGCAGCGGACACGGGACTTGCCACATACGTCACCATGGCAGCCACTTCCTCCAGGGTCGCGAAGCGCTTGATCAGTGACGTCGGGCGCGCGGTTTTAAAAAAATCGTCCTCAACGCTCTTCGCGCTTTTACCCGACTGGGAGGCCCAATCTCGCACGAAATCTCCCACGCCGCGGGACATCGTGGGCCCGGGCAGTACGCTGTTAACGGTGATACCGGTGCCGGCGGTCGCTTCGGCCAACCCGCGTGCGATGGCGATCTGAGCGGCTTTGGTCATGCCGTAGTGAATCATTTCGGCCGGGATCTGCAGGCCGCTCTCACTCGAAATGAAAATGATGCGGCCCCAATTGCGCTGACGCATAGCGGGCAAATACAGGCGCGCGAGGCGCGCACCGCTCAATACGTTCACATCAAAAAATCGTTGCCATTGCGCATCGGTGATTTCCTCAAACGGCCTGACTTCAAAAATGCCGAGATTGTTGATGAGTATGTCGACCTGCGGGTACTGCGCCAACAGCTTGTCGGCGACCGATGCCGAACTTAAGTCCCCTGCAAATCCGACGACTTCACCGCCGGTGGCAGCCTTCATGGCGGTCACTGCGGCATCAACCGCCTCTGAGGTTCGGCCATTGACGATGACCCTTGCACCCTCCCGAGCCAGCGATGCGGCAATGGCATTGCCGATGCCGGCGGTCGATCCGCTGACCAGCGCAAGTTTTTTTGTCAGTTGAAGATCCACGGCTACGGCGCCATTTCAATCGGTGCGGAATTGAGCTTGTACACCACGCCCTCCTTCATGACGAAACTCACGCGCTTCATGAGACTGATGTCGTCGATCGGATTGCCGGGAACGGCCACGACATCCGCGATCTTGCCGGCGCTTAAGGTGCCGAGATCCTTCTGCCGCAATAACGCCGCCGCATTCACCGTCGCGGCCTGGATGACGAACATGGGCGGCATCCCCGCCCCTACCATCAATTCGAACTCGTGCGCGTTCTCGCCATGCGGATACACCGCAGCGTCGGTGCCGAATGCTATTTTTACATGCGCTTTGTAGGCGCGTGCGGCGGTGGCCTGAATCAGCGGGCCGATGGCGGCGGCCTTGGCAGCGATGGTCGCCGGATAATAGCCCGGAACTTTCGCCTGGCGCGCCACGAAGTCACCGGCAATGATGGTGGGCACGAAATACGTGCCATGCTCGACCATGAGCTTCATGTCCTCCGCGTCCATGTAGGTGCCGTGCTCGATGGAATCGACGCCGCCCAAAACGGCGCGGCGAATTGCCTCGGCACCATGGGCATGCGCCGCCACGGCGAAGCCGTAGTCGTGCGCTGTGACCACCACCGCGCGGATCTCCTCTAAGGTCATCTGCGAGTTATCCCCGCTCGCGCCCTCATCGAGCACGCCGCCCGAGGGCATGATCTTGATGACATCGTCGCCCATCTTGTAGTGCTGGCGCACGGCTTTGACCGCATCTTCCGCACTATTGATGATGCCCTCGGCAGGCCCCAAGTCCTTCATCAGATCCGCACGGTAGCCATCGAAGGGGTCGGCGTGGCCGCCCGTGGAGCCTATCGCCCTGCCGGCGGTAAATATTCTCGGCCCCGGCACCACGCCTGCGTTGATGGCATTGCGCAGCGACGCCGATTCGTTCGCCGTGTCGCCTAAGTTTCGCACCGTCGTGAAACCGGCGAGCAAGGTGCGGCGCGCGTACACCGTCGAGCGGATGACATAGTCGGACAAGTTCCAGTGATACAGATCCACATACTGCGTGCGGCTGGTTTGTCCTGTGATATGCACGTGGCTGTCGATCAGGCCCGGCATGCACGTCTCAGTTTTCAAGTCGATGATGTTCGCGCCGCTCGGCGCTTCAGTGCCGCTCAACACCTCGCGCACGCGGCCCGCCTCGATGATGACGCTGCTCTCGCCGAGAACTTTGCCGGCGGCCGTGTCGATAAGATGGCCGCAATGAAGCACGGTGACGCTGGCGGCCGGGGGCACATCCGCTGCCGCTGCCGAACCTAACGCAGCAAGGAGGCAAAGTGCGGTGCCGCCGGAACGCGCCGCGGCAAATCGATTTTTCGAGAAGGAGTGACGCATTTTTTTCTTCTGTGGTCCGATTGAAGTTATTTAAGTGGAACGCGCGCGCATGCGCCCTCATTGCAGCATAGGAACACGCCGCGTTCAACTTAAAGCCCCGCCGCACTTCAGTGCATCATGGCTGCAACGTATTCTGCCAACGCCAATGAGGCAGTCAATCCCGGAGATTCAATGCCGAATAGATTGACGAGACCCGCGACTCCATGCTCCTCTGGGCCTGAGATCCTAAAGTCGGGGGTGGCTTCGCCCGCATCGGAAACCTTCGGCCGAATGCCTGCGTGAGCGGGACTCAAGCGGCCGGCATCCACGGCGGGCCAGTAGTGACGAATGAGGTCCGCGAAAACCATCGCACGTTTCGGATCGACGCGGTAGTCGATGCTGTTCACCCATTCGGTGTCGGGGCCGAAGCGAGCGTGGCCGGCCAAATCGAGCGTCAGGTGAATACCCAGGTGCCCGCCGGGAGCCGGCGCCGGATACACCAAACGCGAGAAGGGTGAGGCTCCGGAAAGAGAGAAATAACTGCCCTTGGCATAGCGCACGTTCGGGATGTATTGCGCGGGAAAACCGACCACGGATGCCGCCACCCGATGCGCCTGCAGGCCCGCGCTGTTGAGCACGAACTGTGCCCGGACCGCCGGGTCCGCGTCCGGCGCGACGACTATTTCTATCCCGGCCGGCGTCGGCCGCAACGCAGTGACTTCGGTGCCGTATGCGATCGTGGCGCCCGAGCTTTGCGCATCCGCCAGCAACGATTGCAGATAGGCGTGCGAGTCGATGATGCCCGTCATGGGCGAGGACAAGGCTCGAATACATCTTAATTGCGGTTCGGCTCGCATCACCTGCGCGGCATCCAGCCACTGCAGATCGACAACGCCATTCGCTCGGGCGTTCGCTTCAATTTTCTCAAGCATCTGCAATTGCTCGGTGGAGGTGGCGACGGTGTACTTGCCGCAGCGCCGATGTTCGATGCCGCGCTCGGCGCAGTAGCGGTACAACAGATCGCGGCCGGCAACGCACAGCTTGGCTTTGAGCGAATTCGCCGGGTAGTGGATGCCGGCATGAATGACTTCGCTGTTGCGCGAGCTGGTATGCAGGCCGAACTGGCGCTCACGCTCCAGAATCACCACTTCCCGCTCGCGCGCGGCCATGACCCGCGCGGCAGCGAGACCAATTACGCCTGCGCCGATGACGATACAATCGACATCGTTCAAACGCGCCTACCTCGGCGGGGTGAGGGCGGCCGCCGCAGCGATGAATTCATCCACATCGGCACGTGGCGTGGCATAGGAAGTCACCAGCCGAATGGTCACGCCGGACTGCGTCAAATTCAAGGGCCAGCGGTAGAAGTTGAATCCCTGCATTTCCAAGCTGCTGACCGTGCTTTCGGGCAGGGCGACAAATAGCTCGTTGGCTTCGACCGGTTGCAGCAGGCGTGCGCCGCAAACGGTTGCGATTCCCTGCGCCAGTGCAGCGGCCATCGCATTGGCATGGCGCGCGTTGTCGAGCCATAGGCCGTTGCTCAAATAGGCCACGAGCTGAGCGCTCACGAAGCGCATTTTCGAGACGAGGTGCCCGGCTCGTTTGCGGCGCCGCTCGAAATCGAGCGCCAAGGCGGGATCGAAGAAAATTACCGCCTCGGCGCCCAGTGCACCGTTCTTGGTAGCGCCGAGCGATAACACATCGACGCCGCACTTCCAGGTGGCCTGCGCCGGCGTACATCCCAAGCTCACCAGCGCGTTCGCAAACCGCGCGCCGTCCATGTGCATGGGCAGGTGGTGGCGCTTGGCCACCGCGCTGATGGCGGCTATTTCTTGCAGGCCGTAGACGGTGCCCCATTCGGTGGCTTGAGTGAGCGTGACCGCACCGGGCTTGACGTGATGTACGCCAAGATCCTCGGCATAGAGCACGGCCTGGGTCAGTTGTTCGGGACGGATCTTTCCGTCGGAGGCCGCAAAGCCGACGAGCTGTGCGCCGCCGGTGAAAAAACCCGGTGCGCCGGCCTCATCGGTCACGATGTGCGCCGCTTCGTAGCAATAAATAGCGCCGAAAGCCGGGACGATTTGCGACAGTGCCAGGGCATTGGCGGCAGTGCCGCTCGCCACCGGAAACACCGTGACCTGCTTTTCGAACACATCGCACGCCACCGATTGCAGCTGCGCCGTCAAGTCATCCCCGCCATACGAGGTAACAGAACCCTCATTGGCCTGATTCACCGCCGACATGATGGCCTCGCAAGCCGGAGCGACATGATCGCTGCTGAAATTCCGACCCACGGGTGTCTTCATTCGCGCCGGTGCTCCCAATTTTTTGCACTGAACTCAAAATGCTCGGCCTCGCGTTGCCACACTGCCGCTTCGCGCCGCACCGTCAGCAACCAAATCCGCTGCGCCAACGGCCGTCGCGGCTTAAAGCAGGGGCGCAGCACGGCAACCGCGGCCGAATGTTGCGGGTCGCGGACCGATTCGTAGCGAATGGCGTCGACATTCGCCAGCCGCGCGGTCTGAGCGAAGTGCTGCGATGCGGTGTAATCGAAGGGATCGGTCCACCGGGCACTCGATCGCTTGAAGGGCGCTTCGGTCAGATCGACCATCAGACCCTCGATGGCGGCCCGAAACACCGTTTGCGGCGAGGGTCCCAAGCTGTCCAATCCGTCCGTGTCCATCAGGAATTGCCAGCGCCAAAATCCCAACTCCGCACAGGCGGTGCGCTCCTTCTCCGCGCCGTACCACACGCCGGCGTCGGCCGGTGCACGGAATCGGGATCCGATCGGCGAGGTATATCTGAAGGGGGTGGCCAGCAAGTAATGCAGATCCGATGCAGCGCTCGGCACGGCGGGTTTGCTCTTTTCCAACAGCCGCTCGAGCACCAGTTGCTCCTCGATGCTGCCCACGAGGCGCAGCGTCGATGCGATGTGCTGAGCCTCCACCGCCCGCCACAATCGCCGCGTCGCCCGCGTAGCCTCAGAGCCGACCGCGTGCGGCGTCCAGATATTGGACGACACGAACCAATCCTTCCGTACTGCGGATCAAATCGACCGGACGGCCCGCCAGAGCGCGGTTGTCACCCTTGAGCCATCGCCTCGCGGCGGAGTCGTTGGAACCGATCACGGCATCCAAGGATCGAAACAGCCGTACAAACAAGGCGCCGAGTTCCCATTCCTTTTTTTGTTCATCCAACGTGTAGCTGCCGTTGGCCATCCGCGACACGGTAGAGGCGCTTAAGCCGAGAATTTGCGCCAGGGCCGATTGAGTCATGTCGAGAAATGCCGATGCCCGCAGCACCGCGCCGGTCAGTACCACGCGGGGTTCGGGT
This sequence comes from Gammaproteobacteria bacterium, assembly GCA_025355165.1. Classification (GTDB taxonomy): domain Bacteria; phylum Pseudomonadota; class Gammaproteobacteria; order Steroidobacterales; family Steroidobacteraceae; genus Bog-1198. The sequence goes on from JANYAD010000013.1 coordinate 8,612, forward strand.
TTGGGGGCGGATAGGGCTCGCGGCATATATTTCTGTGGCAACAAATAACGTACTTGCATTCTACAGAAACAAGGTGGAAAGCGCAAAATGCGCCGCTGTCGCAGCTCAACCACGGGTTACTTTGTTAAAACCGCCGATTGAGGCGACGGCCGCTTGCTATTGAGCTTGATGTTCAGGCGCAACTCGTTGGCGGAATCGGCATTGCGGATCGCCTCCTCGTAGCTGATGACCCCATCGTTGTACAGCTCGAACAGCGACCAATCGAAGGTACGCATACCGAGTTCGTACGATTTGCCCATGATCGCCTTCAGTTCGTGAAATTCCCCCTTCCGGAGCCGGTCGGTGACAATGGGCGTGTTGAGCAGAATCTCAAAGGCAACGGTGCGCCCGCTGCCGTCTTCCTTGCGCACCAGCCGCTGGGAAATGATGCTCTTCAAATTGCCGGACAGCTCGATGAGCAATTGCTTGCGCCGCTCTTCGGGGAAGAAGTGCATGATTCGCTCCAGCGTCTGGCTGGCGTTATTGGAATGCAGCGTGCTCATGCATAGGTGGCCGGATTGCGCGAAAGCGATGGCGTACTCCATCGTTTCGGCATCGCGGATCTCGCCGATCAGAATCAAATCGGGCGCTTGGCGCAAAGTGTTTTTCAGGGCGTTATGCCAGCTGCGCGTATCGATTCCGACATCGCGATGCGTCACCAGCGACATCTGTGATTGATGTACGAACTCCACCGGATCCTCGATCGTGAGGATATGCCCGGCCGAAGATCGATTGCGGTGATCAATCATCGCCGCCAGCGAAGTGGATTTGCCCGATCCGGTCGGGCCCACGATGAGCACCATGCCGCGCTTGCTCATCGCAACTTCTTTGAAAGTGGCCGGCAGTCCGAGTTGATCAAAGTTCGGCATGTCGCTGGGTATTGTTCGGATGACCATGCCGACGTTCAGTTGCTGCATGAACACATTGACTCGATAGCGCGCGACATCGGGGATGGCCAGGGCAAAATTGGACTCAAGCTCTTGGGCGAACTCGGCGCGCTGCCGCTCACTCATAATCGACAAGGCCAGTTCGCGAGTCGCCTCACCCGTCAGTTTTTGGCTCTCGAGCGGCTGCATCTTGCCCTCGCACTTCATGCTCGGAGGGAAGTCCTTCGAGACGAACAGATCCGACCCGCCGGCGCGGGTCATCGCACCGAGCAGTTTTATCAAGTAAGACTTGGCTTGCTCTTCGCTCAACGACATGGGCGCACCGCTACTGTTTCAGATCAATAAATCAATAATACAGATCCGCCCGCAGGCTTAAGTCTGCGACGGAGCTAACACACTACGCCATCCTAGCTGGGAAAAAGACGCCTCTCACGGTTCCGCGCGAGATACCGGCTCATGGGTGCGCCATCGCCGCGTGAATTCATGCCGCTCCGTCTCCGTTTCCAGCTCGGTGGCCACTTGCCGAACCAATTCCTCCAAGCTGACGGCGTGGCAGGCGGCGCTCTTCACCAGGTGCTTGGCGATCGGACCGATGTATCCGGCCAGAAGCCTTTCGATACGCAGGACTTCGGCGGTATCGAGGGGTTGGCTGGCGGGGGGCGGCGCAGCAACGTGAGCGGTAGCCTCCTCCAGCGGCGCGTGCGCAGCCGGTGCGGGGCTTGGCGCCAGCTGCGCCTTCAAGTAATTGCACAGGCGTGCATAGTGCGCTTCTCGCGGCGGCGGGAATGCGTCCATCCAATGCTGCGCGGACAAGAAATATTCCAGGCTCTTGGACGGCAGCACGTTTTCGATGCGAAACGGCAAGATGTTCACTTGCTTGTGCACCGCCCGTTCTACCTCTCGTCGTACCTGCGGCGAATCGTTGCTGCTGGCGGAGAACACCAGAACCATGGTGCGCGAATTGGCAATCGCATCGATAATCTCCGCGGCCCAATCCGTCGAGGGAGCGATGTCGCGCGGGGCAATCCAGCAATGGATGCCTTCCGCCTCGATCCGCGCCACCAGTTCCATGGCGCAGCCGTAGTCGGGCTGCGAATAGCTGACAAAAATATTGCGCTCCATCCCTTTAATTCCCCAGCAAGCGCATGGCCTTCTCGAGGCTCTTGCGCATGCGATCGAAAGATTGTGTGACCGACATGATTTCGGTGGCGCCGTGCTGCGGAAAGCTCTCCGCCGAGATTTCCCCACGGCTCACTCGATCCGCTTCCAGTGCGATCTTGCGCACCGGGCGCACCACCAGCTGATACAAAAGCACATTGACGACCAGAAAGGCGGCGAGAAAAACCCCAATTAGCAAAAACATGAAAGCGCGGAACTCCTTCTGGGCGTTTGTCGTGGCGCTGGCGAAGGGCACGGACACCACTTGCGCCGCAACGATTTCATTGGCCTGCCAGCCAAACCCATTATCCCCGCCGTACCGCGCGATCAGGCTGCGCGGCGCAGCTGCGGCCGTGCTGTGGCACACCAGGCATTCGGCTTTGGCGCGAATGGGGCGCGCCAGATATAAAGATTTGCCCAACGGCGTATCGCGCTCGCCGATCACTTGTTGGGTGTGCGCATCGTTGCGAAATCGCTGAATGATGTCGCTCTCCCAGTCTGCCGCCCGATCGCGTGGATTGGTCGGGTTGAGCGTCGCCTCTTTGTAAGCGTAGTCGGGGTGACGCTCGTGAAAACTGAGGAAATTTTGCGTCGCCGCGTAGGAAGGCACGCTCTGCGGGGGGAACTCTTGCTGCATACGGGCCGAGATCAGCGGCAAAATCTCATTGGCCGTGTACAGGCGCACGGCTGCCGCGCTGTCCATCATCAGTCCTGCCTCGGCCAGAACCTCGCGCTGGGCGTTCGCGTGCAACATATTCCAGCAGACGTACCCGGCGAGCATCGCGGCGATTAAGAAAACGGCGCCGAGCGCTACATTAATTCGAAACAGCAAGCTCATGATATTGCTGGCATTTGTAATGCCTTATTGTGGATTGGAAACCTATCGCGTCGCGGCATTGTACACACTGGCGCCATGACTCATGCACGGATGCCCCACCGGAATGGATCCTCGCTATCGAGTTGCAGCACGTTCTCGCCGGTGATGTATGCCCTACCCGTGATGGTCGGCACGATTTCTCCCTTGCCGCGATCGTGCCAGCGGAATGATGCCTCAAAGGTGCTGCCGATCAAACTTTCCTGGACCCAAACATCGCCTTCGAGCAGTTTGCCGTCGGCGGCAAGGCAGGCTAGTTTGGCGCTCGTCCCCGTGCCGCACGGCGACCGGTCATACGCCTTGCCCGGACACAGCACGAAATTTCGGCTCTGAACGCCGGGCCGCTGCGAAACCCCGAACAGTTCCACGTGATCGACGAGGGGATGGCCCTGGGCGTTGAGCGCCTCGCGCACCCGCCAGGAATAATCCGTGAGTGATTCGACGTCTTTAAGATCGAGCGCTCGGCCGTGTTGCGAAATCAAAAAAAACCAGTTGCCTCCCCAGGCAATGTCGCCGGCCACGGGGCCGATGCCGGGCACCTGCACCACGACCTCGCGCTTGGAACGATAGCTCACCACGTTCGCCACGCTGATGCGGCCGTCGGGCTGCAAATCGACATCGACGGCGCCCACGGGTGTATCCAATTTCATCGCCCCCGGACGCAGCCGACCGGCAAATTTCAATGAGGCGATCAAGCCGATGGTACCGTGCCCACACATGCCCAAGTAGCCGACGTTATTGAAATAGATCACGCCGAACTCGCAGTCGGCACGGTGCGGTTTCAGTAGCAGCGCGCCCACCAGCGGATCAGAGCCGCGCGGTTCATTGACGATGGCGCAACGATAGTCATCGAAGCGTTCACGAAAACGCTGCACGCGTTCCGCGATCGGGCCATCGCCCAAGTCAGGTCCTCCTTCGAGCACCAGGCGGGTGGGCTCACCGCCCGTGTGCGAATCAATGACGCGGATCGCGGTCATCAGGCGGGTCGCGTGTCGCGTGCCCGCTCGATCATGGCGACTACGGCCGCGCGCCGCTCGCCCGACAGCGGCAGGCGCGGCGGGCGCACGCGCTCGGAACCTCGGCCCATGATTTGTTCGGCCAGCTTGATTGATTGCACCAGATCGTGCTCGGCATCCAAGTGCAGCAGAGGCATGAACCAGCGATAAATGCGGCGTGCGCGCGCAAGGTCGCCGCTGCGCAACGCCTCGTACAGCTGTAGCGATTCGGTGGGAAAGGCATTGGTGAGGCCCGAGACCCACCCTTCAGCGCCGAGCACCAATGCTTCGAAAGCCACGTCATCGAGCCCCGCAAACAGGACGAAACGGTCGCCGAAGGCATTGACCAAATCGGTGAAGCGCCGCGAATCCGCAGCCGACTCCTTGATGGCGACGATGTTCGGCACATCGGCCAAGCGCGCGAGCGTGCTGATCTCGATGTTGACGCGGTAGGAAGGTGGATTGTTGTACAGCATGATTGGCAGCGCCGTGGCCGCCGCCACGGTGCGGAAATGGTGCTCGAGCTCCGCGGGCGTGGGCACGTACACCATCGCGGGCAGGACCATCAAGCCCGCTGCGCCCAAGCGCTCTGCGTCACGCGCAAAAATCGCCGCCGTGGCGGTGGTGAATTCCGAGACGCCGACAATGACCGGCAAACCGCCCGCCACTTCCACCGCGGCCTTGAGCACGGCGCGCTTTTCCTCTGCGCTCAGCGAGTTTCCCTCGCCCACCGTTCCCATCAGCACCAGGCCGTGCACGCCCTCTTCCACCAAGGCTCTTTGCACGCGCTGGGTGGCGGGCAAATCGACTTGCAGCGCTGAATCGAATTGAGTAGTGGCGGCGGGAAATACCCCGGACCAAGTACAAGGCAAGGAATGCGACATGGGATTGTGGCCGATGAGTTGCTAGCAGGATCGCAGATCGTATACGGTGGGGCGATGAACGAGCAAGACACGATCGCCGTGGTTGGCGCCGGGGTGATCGGAGCGGCTGCCGCTTTCGCGCTGGCCCGAGAAGGCCGCAAGGTTTTGCTCATCGATCGCGCCGAGCCGGGGATGGCGGGGGCGAGCTTTGGCAACGCCGGCCATATCGCCCAAGAATCCGTGCAGCCGCTGCCCTCCCTGCAGCTGCTGTTCGGTTTTTTTCGTGAACTTTACCGTTTCGGCGGCGCGCTCGACCTCTCGCCGAGCCAGGCGCTGCGCATGACACCGTGGATAGGGCGTTTTGCCGCGGCGGCATTACGGCGCACGCAAAATACCGCCCATTTGGCGCCGCTGGTGCGTCCCTCGGTCGAGGCTTGGGGGCGTTGTGTTGCGGCCATGAGGAGGCCCGAACTGCTGCATCGGCAGGGGCATTATGAGGTCGCCTTCGGCCCGCTCAGTTCAATCAAAATGCGGGCGCACGCGCAGCACATGGCGCGCCTCGCCGTGAAGACCCAGCCCCTTTCCCCCGAGCAACTACGGCCGCTGCAACGCGCCGCGCGGGCGGACACGGCGGCCGGATTGTGGTTTGAAGATTCTGCGAGCGTGAGCGATCCTTTGGAAGCGGTGCGGGCGCTGGTGGGCGCCGCCATGGAGTGCGGCGCGAGATTTGAACAGAAAACAGTCACGAGGCTCGCGCCCCGGGGCGATCAGATCGAGATTTCGAGCGAGGCGGGCGCTTTTATCGTCGGCAGTGCCTTGGTCTGTGCGGGCGTGAGTTCCGCGCCGCTGCTGGCACCCTTCGGGCTGCGCGCCCCACTTCAGGCGGTGCGCGGCTATCACGTCGAGATCCCGGGGGCATTGGCCTACTTCGATGCACCCTTGCTTTACACCGACCATCGCGTGGTCGTCACCCCCATGACGGGGCGCCTGCGCGCCAGCAGCTTCATGGAATTCGCCGACCCGGACGCGCCGCCCGATGCGCGCAAGCCCGCCCGTTTGCGCCAAGCTCTAGGCAGCCTCGGTTACCCCTGTCCGCCCGACGGAGCGAGCTGGTTGGGCTCCCGCCCGGTGCTGCCGGACTATTTGCCGGGCATCGGCCGAGCTTCAGGTTGCACGAAACTCTTTTACGCCATCGGCCATCATCACATCGGGCTGACTCTCGCGCCGATCACGGCCGAATTGCTCTCGGACCTGGTGGCAGAACGAACGCCGCGAATTCCGATTGCGCCTTTTGACTTGCGACGCTTTTGAATTTAAAAATTTAAGGGATGACCATGTACTCACTGTCCGCCTCGACTTTCAGCGCGGCGTGCGCCTTGACGCTGCTGGCGGCTTGCACCCTGCCACCCAACGCCGACGCTCGCCTGCAGCGCCTATACAACGAGGAGTGGACCTGGCGCGAGCAGCAGTTTCCCGACACCGAGGATGCGCAGAAACCGATTCAAGACCATCTGCCGAAAGTGGACGCGGCCACCCAGGCGATGCGGCTGCGCACCTGGCAAGACGTGCTGCGAAAGCTCGATGCCATTCCGCGCTCGGAACTCTCGGCGGCCGAGCAGCTTAATTACGATGTGTATCGGCCGCAGATCCAAGCGCTGATCATCGAGCAAGAATTTCACGAATATGAGATGCCCGCCAATTCGGATACCACGTTTTGGACCGACATCGGCTACACGGCGCGACGGCAGTACCGCAGCACGCAGGACTACCGCAATTGGATCGGGCAGATGAAGGATATCCCGCGCTATTTCCATGAGCAGATGGATGAAATGCGCGCCGGCCTGAAACGCGGCTTTACTCCCCCGCGAGTCACGCTCGAGGGCCGCGACGCCTCAATTACCGCGGTCACCGATGCGACGCCCGAAGCCAGCCTCTTCTACACACCGTTCAAAGAGATGCCCGGCATAGCGGAAGCCGACCGCCGTGCGCTGCGCGAGCTCGCCATTTCCACTATCAGGGATACGGTGCAGCCGGCTTATCGGCAACTCTTGACGTTTATTCGCGGCGAATATTTTCCCGGCACCCGTACCACCCTGGCCGCCTACGATCTCCCCGATGGCAAGGCTTACTATCAGTCAAGGATCCGTCTGTTCACAACCCTCGATCAGGATCCGGCGGCCATACACGCTTTTGGCGAGGCTGAGGTGGCGCGCTTGCATGAGCAAATGCTCGGCGCAATGAAGGAGACGGGATTTACCGGTGATTTTCCCGCCTTCCTCACTTTCCTGCGCTCAGGAGCGCAATTTCAAGCGAAAACAGCCGAAGAACTTATGATGCGCGCCGCACTGATCGCCAAGCGCTTCGACGGCAAGGCATCGCAGTATTTTGGCATGTTGCCGCGAGCTCGATTCGCCATCAAGCCCGTGCCCGATGACCTGGCTCCTTTCTATACGG
>JANYAD010000040.1 GCA_025355165.1 Gammaproteobacteria bacterium
AAAGGAGGACGACAGCACCGGCGATTGCCCTTCCAACGCCATCATCGAGCGCAGCTGTTCGCTAAGCAGACTAAGACGAAGGACCGATGCTTGGTAACCGGTGGCTGCGATGATGTGGTCGGCTTCTAAATCCAACGAAGGCTTCGATATGCCCTCCAGGTGCAGCGATACCCCACCCGGCGTCGCATTGGCTGCGCTTATGGAGTAGCCAATGTGCAATTGCACATTGCGCGTTATGGAGTCCTTGATGAACCAGCCCCCGGCAGGGCCAAGGTGTTCGCGGACAATACGTTGCCGCACGCGAAGGGGCAAAAACAGACGAAATAGTCCTGGCGCCGCCGTATACAGCGCCGACTTGAGTCCAGGGCCAAGCCCCAGGTTTGGCGCGCGTATGCGCTGCCAAAGTGAACGCGGCTTATCACCCGGCGGTAAATGAAATTTGAGCGGCCTTCGTGACACGATGTGCACCGAGGCGCCTGCCGCGTGTAGCAACGCCGCAATATCGGTAGCAGACGCTCCGCCGCCGACGACGACGACGCGCCGACCGCGAAAGCGGGACAAATCGTGATGTTCGCTACTGTGGGTACAAAGATCGGCAGGAAGCGCAGTTAATGGGTCAGGCACATACCCGTAGTAGCTAATGCCGGTCGCCATAACGACGGCAGCCGCGCTGGCGGTCTCCCCGTTCTCCAGACAAATACGGAAACCACTTTGGTCCTTGCTTATATTCACGACGGAAACGGGTTCTAACATGGGCACGAGTTTTTTCTGAAATTCCACTCCATACGCGACAAAGGTGTCGACGCTGACCGGTAGTCCATAGTCCGCATAAGCGATCCCATGGTCTTTACAGTATTGTTTCAAGGTGAAGCGGCGCCTTGGGTCATAAAGATCGGAGGCAAAACCATCCGACTTTAGGTGCATGCCGGCGGGCATATGGGTCCGCCAAACCTCCATGGGCTGGCCAAAGATGCGAAACGGAATGCCACGTTCGTGCAGGTGAGCGGCCAGCGACAAGCCGAACGGCCCTGCACCGACAATGGCGACTGAACTATTGGACATCACAATGCTTGAATCCTATTTATTGCTGTGGGGTTCATGAAGGACGTGGGTCTCTTTCGCAACACGTTGCGGGGCAGAAGAGATAGCGGCGCGGAAGAGATCGGCCAGCTTGCGGGCCTCGGTGTCGATTGAATGTCGTTGGATCACTCGACTGTGACCGGCATCACCAAGCCTGCGTAGATCTTCACTTGACATTGACAGGCATTCCTCCATCGCCCTGGTCAGGTCATCAATCGAGCCGGCAGGAAACAACCAGCCGTTCTCACCGGGTCGAACGAGTTCCGGGATCCCGGCGACATAAGTAGTCAGCACGGGCCTTCGCAACGCCATCGCTTCCATGAGCACGACGGGCAAGCCCTCGGCAAAGCTTGGTAGAACCAGCGCTCGGGCCGCAAGAATTTCATTGCGAACTTCTTCGCTGCTGATCCAGCCGGTAATGCGTACGACCTGGCCTAGCCCGTGCTTTTGAATCAGGCGTTCAACCTCGCCGCGTAGGTCACCGTCGCCGGCTAGCACCAACTCAAATGGAATACCTTTGGCGACGATGCGCGCCGCGGCCTCAATCAATAGCAGCTGCCCCTTCTCTTCACACAGACGTCCGACACACACGAGTCGTGCTGAGGTGCACACCTCTGAAGAGGCGCTGGCGTAAAAAGCCTCCTCCAGGCCGCAGTGCACCAACTTAACCTTTGGCCAATCCTCGTATCGGGACCGCAAGTAGAGTTGGCTCACGCCATAGTTACTTATGGCCACCACAAAGGCACACCGATGAACCTTCTCTCGCAATCCCATGGGAATGACGAATTCATTGGGCCCATGGACGGTTAAGCTAAACGGCGGTCCACCCAGAATATGGGTGTACAGGGCTACTTCAGCCGAATTGCTGGCGAAGTGCGCGTGAATGTGGCGCGCGCCGGAAGCCAGTAGCCATGGCAACACGCGGCAGGCCTCGGCAATGTACGCGAGGTGGTAGGGCAGCGTACGATCGGAATCGCGCGCCATTCTGACAGCTACACGCAGGACCGAAATGAACCGCAGGGGCGAGCGAATGAGTGCGCGGAAGGTGGGCCAGAGCAGCGTCAGCGCGCCGTTTTTCAGCACGTAGCGAGTTTTTTCGCGCTCCAGCTGGTCTTCTACGTCCGGCAGTGCTCCCTTCCAACCGTGCAGCGCGATGCGTTGCACTTCGAAGCCGAGCCGCTCAAGTGCGAGAATCTCTCGCCGAATGAAACTGTGGCTGACTTTCGGATAATGATTGACGAAGTACGCGATTTTCAAGACATAACCTTATTGTGTAGTCATTTTAGTTGGGCTTCTATGCGCTACGCGGTTCTTTGTTCGTTCCGGTCTGATGCACCAAGACGCGCGCTGAGGGTGCATGTCGCGACAGCAATTCTTCGCTCAAAATTCTCTCCAACTCGGCGCGAGTAGTACGCTGACTGAATATATGATCGGCGCTGTCAATGACGTGCAGGACACAGTCTTTAGCCAGCCGGCCCAGCGAGGAGCCTGCCTGGATTCTGAGCACATCGATTCCCGGTTCGCCGCGGGAAAAAACGAACACGATCCGGATGCCCCGCGACACCAAATCCTCTAGCTCCCAGCCAAGATCGTGAGGCAGATGAATGCGCATACCACGGGCCAAATCGCGTAGCCCGGATTCCACTGTCAGCAGCGGTCGGCGAATGACGATTCTGGCGATCCGCCAAATATTGAAATGGCCGGTCAATATTCTTTTCCATATCGCCCCAGACAAAAGTCGCTTGCGGTAAAACGCAAAATTGCGGGTGACATCCACGGATTCTTGCAGGTTTTCGGCCGTCATGCCCTCAGCCCCATAAAAGTTCATGGGATTAACCACGAGAATTCGATTGACCGGAAATCCTGCAACCGCAGCACGCAAAGAATGATAAGCGCCTGAACATAATCCACCGAGGGTGATCTCGCTGGCTTCATAAGTTGTGCGCATGAATTCGATCGCCACGTGGATGTCTTCCAGGGCCGCCGCCGGAAACACTTCGTTGTCCGGCCGTTGCGGCCGGGTGGCGCTATCGCCGAGGCCTGCCAAATCCAGGCGAAGCACCGTATACCCGTGTCGCGCCCAATGCCTGGCGAGCAGTACGTACATTCGGTTTGATCCGATGTGGTACTCCGCCCCGACATTCAGCAATATCACTGCGCGGCGACGCTTTTCGCCCTCGAATGGCTCAGTGATGACGCCGAACAAGACGGCCATAGAACACAGCAAAACGGGACGCTCTGTCAGCACGCCATCCGGCATGGTTTCATGCCCGGGTAAGTGCATTATCGCCGTCGGTAAAGCCGAGCGGTGCACAGCTGGGGCGGCTGTGGCGGCAGGGAATTCTCTGGGGAAATTGTTTTGCAAACCCAGCAGCCATTTGCGCGTCACGCCCAACATCGGCTCGGGTATCGAGGCGAATTGTGGGTCGGTCATCAGCATCCCCACGATGCCCGGCAAAGCTTGATATTCCAACTTGGCGCCGAGTGCCGACAGTTTTTCTGGCCAGCCGCGGGCAACGGGAAGATTGTTATCGTCGATGATGAGCATTCGCGCTGCGGGTAATGCGTCGAGTGTGGTCACGTCGACTCGCGCGAGCGCTGCCAGGGTGGCTGCTGAAAGTGAAAATCCGCTGACCTCCATCGAGCCGTTGCTAAACGCGTCGATCTGCTGAGACGGGTCATTGAGCTCTTCGGGGGGCGCCGCATTGAGCGCTGCGGCCAAGCGGGTCGTGCGCAATTGGCGCAGGTACCGACGTCCGTTCACAATCGGCGAAATGAGAATGAGGGCATCCATGCAGTTAGACCGTGCGCCTGCCAGGGTCGCCAATAGCGCTCCGAGCCGAAATCCGACGACGCACACGCGCTGCACGCCGGTTAGCCGCCGCAGCTCGCTGACGGCCGCCAGGACATCCTTAGTCCACACTTCCAGCTGGTTGGCTTCGGGTGAGATATCGGCCGAATCGCCCGTTCCCAAATAGTCGAAACGTAAGGCGTGCATGCCGGCCGCCGCTCCCATGTCCGCGAATGCACGAACACTGCGATGCGCACAGATCGCCTCGTAGCCGAAAGGCTTACAAATGACCAGGCCTATGTCGAGCGCGGTGCCTGGATCAGGACGATGCAGCCAGCCGAATAGCTGCTGCCCGTGGGAGTCAAAATAAAGGGCTTCCGCGAGCCCGCCAAACGCGGCGGAAGATGTGTGGTGCCTAGCGTCGGCGCTCATTTGAAGGTACTCGATTCGGTCCGGGCGTAAAAGCGCGACCAATTAAACTTATCGCAATATTCTGCTGCCAGGTGTGAATCGCTGAGCAATTCTCGCTTAGGCATGAATCCTGGATTTTGCGGTCCGACCCCCAATGGCCAGCTGTTCAAGGGGCCGATTGAAAGGCTAGCACACCCAGTCAGGCTGTGTAATCGGCGGGCCCAGCATAACGGTGACGGATTGCCGCCTAGCGCCTGAGGCCACGAAATCGGGCCTATATAGGCGTTTCGTTAAGAGAATTCAATTGCTTGGGAACATGTTAGGCGCGGCATCGGCACCATTGTTGCCGCGTACCACCCTTTTTAGCGA